>CAIJTV010000680.1:0-3143 GCA_903823635.1 uncultured Planctomycetaceae bacterium | reverse complement strand
GACCAGAGGCGTGTAGATCCTGTCCTTCCAGCACGCATCAATCGTCTCAAGTGCGTGAGTGATCGTTTCGACTGTTAAAACGTTGGTAAATGGCAGCTTGCCATCCTGAAGAAATTGCCGTCTCAGGAACCTGAACTGCTGCGATGTTCGACCGTGACTGAAGCTTTCCATCCTTGGCCTCCTTGCCGTTTATGGTGCTGTCGCAGACAGCATCATACGCAAGAAAGCGGCGTCGACGTATGTTGTTGTGATTCAACAACTTGCACGTTAACTAAGTGCCATTCGTCGATGTGACCGGAGCAGGTAAAGCACTTCTCTTCGGCAAGGTGAAGCGAATTCATGGTCAGTGTCTGAGGAAAACACTTTTAATTCTTCCCGTTTCGAACCTGGCCACGGAAGGGGTTTCAACCCCCGGAAACGCGGCAACCAACAACGTTCGCGTTGCGGAGCGACGCATGCCAAGCGGGAACGTTCAACCCCCGGTATGGTTATGCCGCGACCCCACGGAGAAACACTCCGACGAGGGCCGCTGCCACTTCCTGAGTCAGAAACTGCCCCGGACGTTTCTTGCGGGAAAAGATGTTGATGGGCTGATCCATCAGACAACAAAAACTGAGTGCAAGGAACTCCGGATCAGCAGCAGCAAGTTCGCCGGATTCGATTCCGCTCTGGATGGTTTCAGTCACTAGGCGAAATCGTTTGGTTGTGAGCTTGTCCAGAATTCCTTTGATCTCTTCCACCGGAGGTCCGTAGTAGGTCTGAAACAGCAGGCAGGGAACTCGAGGATCGGCGTTACAGAATTCAAAGGAGCTTTGCACCATCGCCAGCAGCTTCGATTGACAGTCCGGCAATTGCTCGATGGCTGACTTCAGTTGCTGGAGATTCTCGCCGTAGTAATGTTCAACCAGTTTTGTGAAAAGATCCACCTTGTCCTCGAAGTGATAGTACAACGTCGGCTGAGTTACCCCGGCGGCTTGAATGATGTCGCGAATACTTGTCGCGGCATATCCGCGCTGCGAAAACAAAGTCAGCGCGCAGTCGAACAGGTGGGCTCTGGTCTCGGCGGTTTTGGTCTGGCGAGCGGTCATGGCTGATTGGAGATCTCTTTGCGTGGTTGTTTGAGATCATGGGCGAGATTGTCGAAGATCACGTGGATCAGATCTTCGGTCTTGTCTGCCGTCAGGAGAAAGAAGCAGAACAGCATCTCGTCATCGGTCTCCTCTCCCCATGTCACTCGCTTCGGCGGCGACGACGGATTCGAGGGGTTCTGATCAGAATTATCGAAAGTCGCTTCGACGATCAGAACGGTACCGGCTGGCAGTTTAAAAGGCCGCTCAAAGTAGTACTCATCCTGCCAGTTGTAATTCCAGTTCGGAACATCAATCAGGACCTCGGTGCTTTTGTCCGGCAATCTGGCGGTCACCTTGATGGACTTACCCAGCAGATGCATGTGCGGGACAATGCCGACCATGATGCAGTCTTTAGGGAGGCGATAACTGCTCGAACGACGATAATCATTGTCGCCGGCCGCCATGTCCATCTCGTAGTTCGCCATCCAGATGCTGCCAACCAGCTTCGCGGATTCCTTCAGTGATTCTTCGACCGGCTTTTTAACAAAGTACAAGCCGATTTCGGACTGGTCAACTTCTTCTTTTCCCGTCGGGTGATAGTGAACCTGAACGACCAGATCGCTGCCCTTTTTCAGGTATCGGCCCATATCATTGGGCAGCCGACGCGCCGTGTTTCCAACCGACCAGCCACCCAGCGCGCCGTCGGGAAGAAAGCCCGGGCCGCCGAAGTTGGGATAACCGGGTTCTGGAGTTGCTTCGTCCAGCTTGCGTGCCTGACCTTTGCTGTCGAGGAATAACACGGCATGGTGGACGACTCGTTTATTGCCCGGATGAAACTCCACCGCCGCCACCAGATGATCGCTATCTGTTCCCAAAGGAATCACAAAATTCTGCAGCAGATCCGGGCCATCCGCAGGAACGGTGAATGATTCGGGCATCTTGACGATCAAATCCGGAGTTCCCAATTGCCAGCCTTCTGCGAACTGCGGCGCAGGGGGAAGATCGGCTTCGTCACCTTTTGCACATCCGGCAGTCACCCAGTCTCTCAGCAGATTGAGTTCTTCATCTGTCAACCATCGCTCACCGACAAACCGATGCTGTGAGTTTGAGCCGGGCATCCACGGCGGCATGATCCTCTTCTGAGTCACCTCGACCAGCATCTCCGCATGCTTGGCTGCCTCTTCGAAACTTGTTAACGAAAACGGTGCAACCTGGCCTGGCCGATGGCAATTCTGACAGCGAGTCTGAATCAGCGGCGCAATATCGCGGCAGTAGGTAATCGCCGATTCTTTGGTGAAGCGATCCAGTGGCGGCACGATGCATCCGACGGGCGATGTCTCAGGTTCGGCCACAGGCTCACCGGCCAAAGCCGATGTGATCGCTGTCTTCAGATAATGATGTTCAACGGTCGCGCGTCGTCGCCCGATAGATTCATAAGCGTTGTCAATCGCTCCCTTGTAGACCAGTTGTTCCTCAGCGTTCAGCAGGAAAACTTGCGGCACATGAGAAGGCGTGAGTTCTTTCAGCAGCAGATTCGAAGCATCGAAGAGGATAGGGATCCTCAATTCGAATTCCTCAAAGTGCTTGTGAGCATCCTGGCGTGTGACGTCCGGCTCTGACAATACGCCGAAGAATTCAACCCGGCCTTTAAACTCATCAGCCAGTCGATTCAGCTCGGCCGTATAAGAGTTTGCGATCGGGCAGGTTGTGGAGAGAAACACATACGCACGAGGGACGCCGCGTTCGTTCTGCCCCGGCGAGTGAATTTTTCCAGACAGATCGATGAGATCAAACTGTAAATTTGGTTTTTCATCGGCCAATACAATGGACCACATCAGCATGCAGAGGCAGGCGGCAAATCTGATCTGGCTCATCTTTATCTCCTTCACGATCATCGATGATGTCACTGTCGCACGCCGCAGAATATATAACGATCGTTATATTCGTGTCAATGGGCAGGTCAGGATTCAATTGTCGCTCGGCGACGCAACGCATTATGGGGGCGGCAATCCCGGCCTTGAAAGGCCGGGCTACCATCAGATTCCGCTCTGCGGCAAATCACAATTGCCCTTT
>CAIJTV010000679.1:0-2742 GCA_903823635.1 uncultured Planctomycetaceae bacterium | reverse complement strand
AGACGTTTGAAGATCCAACCGAACCACGCGGTTACTCTCCATTCGTCGCTCAGGTCGTCACCGCTATCGCCCACAACTCCGCGCCGCCCATCACGACGCAGGAATCCTTGAACGCGTTACGAACGGTGTTTGGGATCTATGAAGCTGCAGAGACCGGTAAGCTCGTGGAAACGGGTGCCGTACCTGTCGCTGTTTAAGATTATTCTGTGCGCGGCGACGATTGAGGTGATCCTCTAAATGTCTCCCGCAAACACCCGGTCTCAATTCACACCGTGCAGAGAATAACACCAATGGAGTATCGAAGGCTGGGCCAATCTGATCTTTCTGTCAGCTCCATTGGGATGGGGTGCGTTACTTTCGGACGTGAAGTGGATCCGCAGTCATCGCTGCTGATCATGGATCATGCGTTCGAACAGGGGATCACACTGTTCGACACGGCCGAAGCTTATGCTCAGGGGGCGTCCGAACGAGTCGTCGGAGAATGGATGAAGAGTCGACACTCGCGTAACAAAGTCGTGCTCGCAACAAAGATCAGCGGTCTGCTGACGCGACATCGGATTGTTGCGTCCGCAGAGGCCAGTTTGAAACGCCTTCAAACGGATCGTATCGATTTGTTGCAGACTCACGTTTGGGATGAATCCACTCCGCTGGAAGAAACGCTCGGAGCCCTGACAACGCTGGTCCAGCAGGGCAAAGTGCGACATATCGGCTGCAGCAACTATTCTGCTTCGCAGCTGAAGACTGCTCTTGCATTGAGCAACACCGCAGAGCTCAGCCGTTTGGTCTCCGTGCAGCCACCCTATAATCTGGTCCAGCGTGATATTGAAGCAGAGTTATTGCCGTTGTGTACTGCGGAGAATATCGGGGTGATCAGCTACAGCCCTCTCGCCGCAGGATTTTTGACGGGAAAATATCGCCATGGCGCGGCGATTCCATCCGGCACCAGATTCGACGTGATTCCTGGGCACCAGGATATCTATTTCACAGAACACGGTTATCAGGTGCTGTCGAAGCTGGATGCTGAATCTCAGGCAACAGGTAAGTCGCACGTTCAGTTGGCGTTGTCATGGGTTCTTGATCAACCCGGCATCACCTCAGTCCTGATCGGAGCCAGAAACATGGGCCAGATTGATCAGGCTATTGGAAACAGGACAACGGAGCCGTGAGCTCACTTCAAACAAGCAGGGCGCTTGCACGCTTCAATGTTGACTACGTCGCAATCGTCGCAGCAGGCTTTAAGGTCAAACAGACCGTTCCGGGCGAAGTGATTGAGGCGAGTTTTCGACTTGCCTGTCGGTGCCCCGGTTCGGATTGTCGTGGGTCGGTAACTGTCGTGGGTCGGTAACAGCGACGAGAGGTCTCGTTAAAGAAGCAGGCCCCCCCAACTCGATTGCGATCCTCGTGACACTTGAAAGAAAATGTGTCCGTTCTGCGGTCAATCTGAGCTTTTCTACGGAACTTTACGTCGCTGGCCGCAGTGTCAAACAGTTCGGCTGCTACCGGCGGACGATGGACATTGCTCTCACGTATCACCAGGCAATCTGTTTGCGTTGCGGCTATTGCCGAACCCTCACCAATCGAACCCGAATCGGCTGCGGCAGCTCCAGGCTGATATCCAGTGTGTTATCATCGACCAGCTTGTAGCGAATCGTGATTTCCCCCTGAGTTCCGTTGCCATCGGTGTAGCCGAGATTCAGCACGGCGTTGCCGTCTTTGTGGAACTTCCACGCGCCCAGATGCGATGAGCCGGTGCTGTCTGCTCCGGCCTGGACGACATTTCTGTTTTGGGCATTGAGGCTGATCAGTGAGATCGATGTTCGTCCCGGATCGATCGATTCCGATTCAAGTACTCGGTCTTTGATCTTCCAAGCGACCGACATCTTCAGCCCTTCTCCCTTGCTGCCTTCATCGACCCACTTTCCGACCAGTCGGTTCCAGTCGGTACGTTCCAGAGCTTCGCTCAGTGTCTTCGGCTTTGCGTTGTTCTCTTTGTCCTCGTCCACGGGTCTGGTTTGGGCGACAGTGAGAATAAAGTCGTTACTGAACTGGCCGTTGGGATTTTGAAGCTGAAGCAAATGCATGCCGTTGTCGGGGCGTTGTTCGAGCTTGATCGTGATGTTTTCGTTGCCTTGCAGTTCAAGGTGACCGGCGACTCGATGACCGTCAACAAAGATGCGTGCTTGTTCGTCCACATGGCGACCGCTGACCAGTATCTCGGTTTGCTCGGGATACAGCACGGGGAACTTCTGCGAGCCGCGTTGCTCCTCGATCGGACCGATAGTCCAGATGACCGGCTGGGGATGTTCAACGTCACAGTTTACGCCGTGCTGTCCCGTCAACGTGACGATCAGCCTGCCTGCCGCGACTTCCTGCAGAAGCTCTTCATGGGACAACGACAAATCTCCGGCCATGTTGTGGTATCGAGCATCGGGCCCAAACTGCAGGTGTAGCGGGGCGGATGAGGCAGTGACGCCGTTGCCTTCCAGCACGACGGCTCCCTCCAGAGCTGCTGCTTCCAATGCCGGAAGCAGGTCGAGCGTCAACTTGTCAGCAATCGTTTCCTTACTCAGCGTCACTTGCCGAGCAAACGCGCCGGAATAACCGGTGCTCATTTCGAGGACCATGTCCCACACCGGGTTGAATCGTTCGCGTCCAGCCCATGAAAACCTCCAGATCTCTTCTTCCGATTGACCTCGCTCCGCAGCCTCGCGATAGAACGGGAACTCCACGATGTTGAGCCGT
>CAIJTV010000678.1:0-8290 GCA_903823635.1 uncultured Planctomycetaceae bacterium | reverse complement strand
CCGAAGCCAACGTTTTGGCCAGCGGAAATGATCGTACGTTTCCATGTGCGAGTTTCAGGCAGGAACTGATAGGACGAAACTATAAGCGGATTGTATTCACCAGGGTCTTTCCCATCGTGCCCCATATAGCGACTGCCAGCGATCAGCTCCGGTAGTTTATCTCCATTGAGATCTGCCCACAGGAGGCTGTGAGCCTGAGACCAGCTTGTGTCGATCGCATTGCGGATCCAGTGTCTGTGGCCCTCAGAATCTTTGGTCTGTTCCATCCAATAAAGACCAAATCGATGACCGCGACCCCAGATCAGATCGTTGTCTCCGTCCGCATCAACATCCTGAACGAGGATTGGAATAGAAGCCCCCTTCCACAAATCGAACTCCGGATGATAAACCCAGCGTCCGTTCCGGCGATCTTCAGGAGCCTCAGCCCAGCCTTTGGGCCCGATGACGTCGTTTCGACCATCACCGTTGATATCACCAAAACCAGAACCGTGTCCGGCAAGTTGTTCGGGCAGAGGAAAGCGGGTCCACTTTGGCACTGGACCGGGTTCCACATCCCACCATGCGGCGAATTGAGTTCCATTGGGAAGCACATCCAGACGCCCATCACCGTCGACGTCGGCCAATCGACCTGTTTCCATCGGACCGGGCTTTTCGATCTCATGCTTGACCCACGTTTGACCAGCAGGTGCCGATGGACCGGGGTTTTGAATCCAGTACAACGACTGGCTGCGATAGTTACAGCTTATCAAATCGGTATGACCATCCTTGTTTACATCCAAGGGAAGATTGGAATAGTCATCAGCGCGTCCTCGGATCTGTTCGACCTCGCGGACCGGATGTTTCTCCCAGTTCGGGGCCAGATACCAGAAGTTTCCTGCAACGATATCCAACTGGCCATCGGCATTCACATCCAGAACCGCACAGGCACAGTTGGTGGAGTCGGCGTTGATAACACGGTGACGAAACAAAGGCTGATCGGCGTTCAGCACAGACGAGACGATCAGTGTTCCGAAGATCCCAAGTACACATTTAGCGCGAAACATAAGGAGGCCCTCCGAGAGACGAATGTTCGCGGCGAGGGTAATCGTTTCGGAAACGATTACAAGCGATGCGCAGATCGGAGTGGTTGATCGCTGGAGTAGTGCCAGGAAATTAAGTGAACGGATATCTCCAGGACTCTAACGGTTATTTCGGTTGGAGTCCGTGCCTGTTCAGTGGCGCAGCGTTTCGGCAGATTCCACCGAATTCGATTTGCCTTTGCCGAATCGGCAGTTCGATACGACATCAGGACGATTCCAGAGCCGCTCGATGGATGAGTGTGCTCGGAGAACCGGATCCGAAGCAGGCTGTCATGATTCCATGAATTTGACCTGTCTCTTTGGATTCAGCGATCTGAATGATTTCGAATGCGGAAGGAGCCGCGCCACAGGATGTGAAACTTTCCGTTGGAGAGTCCGTTGATGGCGCGACGTAGTTCAATAGCAGCTTATGTAGCCATGCTTTCGATCGGACTTGCGATTGGAGGGCACCTTGATTCGATGAGGCTGACCGCCTCAGCGAATGCGGTTCCTGCTGAAGGAACCGGAGGAACGGTGCTCCCTGCGCGGGCCATGGCTCTGGTCGACAGCGGCAATCATATCTCACAAATCGCTGCCGACATTATGCCGTCGGCTGTGCATATTCAAGCTATACGAGTCGAGAATGAACGCAAGGTTGAGGAAACTGGTTCAGGTGTGATCATGAGAAGCGAGGCCGTCAAAGGGCTCTTCGTGATCACTAATAATCATGTTGTCCGTGGGGCGGAGATGCCGGCGATCGACGTTGTGTTGTCCGATGGAGCGACCGTCCATCCGTTGCGGGTTTATCGCGACACCGAGAGCGACATCGCAATTATGCAGATTCCGGACGGTGGTCAGCCAACGGCACGTTGGGGCGACAGCAGCACGGTCGAGATGGGACATTTTGTCCTCGCGGTCGGAAGTCCATTCGGGCTGAGCAAGTCAGTGACGATGGGAATCGTAAGTGCCAAAGGCCGTCGTGATCTTTCTCTCACAGCAGATCAGTCAGTTACGAATCAGGACTTTATCCAGACCGATGCGGCCATTAATCCCGGCAACAGTGGCGGTCCGCTGATTGATGTTAACGGTAACGTGGTAGGGATCAACACCGCGATTGCCTCCAACAGTGGTGGCAACGAAGGCATTGGGTTCAGCATTCCCAGCAATCTTGTTCGTCGAGTCTTCGAACAGATGGTTGCCTACGGGAAAGTTCGCCGCGCTTATCTTGGTGTTGAGCTGGATAATAGTTTTTCGGATGAGGCTGCTCAGCGACTGGGCATGTCCCGTGCTCGCGGGGCTAGAATCACCCGAGTCTACTCTCACCGCAGCAGCCCTGCTGTTCTTGCAGGTCTGAAACCGGACGATGTGATTCTCTCTTACAACGGGGTCGAGGTGGTCGACGAGAATCACCTTATCAATCTGGTGAGCCTGTCAGATATTGGCTCTTCTGTCACCATGGAAGTCTATCGTGCTCGACTGAAGACCGAGAAAATCGTGCAGTTAACCGATCGTGAAGACTTCCGCACCGCCGAAGATGCTCGCAACACGTTCAATACTCGATAAGAAACAGACGAGCCAAATCATTCCACTTGATGACGACAATTATCCACCGCAGTTCGCGTGCTCTGTTTTCAGAGTTTGTGAACTGCGGTGTTTTTCCATTGATAGTGCCCACCGTTTGAGTTCGGATTTGCCCCCCGGATCCGCAGTCCTGCGGTGGAGCGGACTACAGACGAACTGAGCGCGGAGCAAGTCGTCATGCCCGATCGCTTTTTTGATCCCCTGCCCCGGTCTAGACTTTGCTGTCCTGTTCAGATTCTGATAGTCCCGGGTTATGCTGGAGTCCTGAGTAATGTCGAATGATTCTCGGAATTGTCGAATGTTGTTTTTGCCGTTAGTGATTCTCGCAACATTACTCGAACTTGCCGTTCCAGCTTCAGCGCAGGAGGAGAAGACCGCGGTTCGAGAAGCCTGGTCGACTTCGAAGATTTCGGGCTCACCGGATCCTGCACCGCCCTATCGGACCGAGTTGGCGTTTCCGAACCTGAAGTTCGTGCAGCCGCTCGATCTGTCGCCTGCTCCGGGTTCCGATCGCTTGTTCGTGGCAGAACAGGCAGGCAGGATTTTTTCGTTTCCGAACCGTCAGGAGATTTGTACCGCCGACCTTGTAGTGGATTTGAAAGAATCGCACCCGGATTTGTCTGCTGTGTACTCGATCACATTTCACCCGAGCTTTGAAGCCAATCGCAAAGTCTACATCTGCTACATTCAGGGCAATGACAAGGCTGATGGAACGTTTGTGTCCGAGTTTACAATCGTGGGTGACGTTGCAGCGAGTGCTGATGGAACGACTGCTAAGCCGCCAACGATTGCTCCGGCTTCTGAAAGAGTCATCATTCGCTGGTGGTCCGGCGGCCATAACGGTTGCAGTTTGAAGTTCGGTCCGGATGGCTATCTCTATATTTCGACAGGAGATGGTGGTGCCCCTTCTCCACCGGATCCGCTGATGGCGGGGCAAGACGTCAGCAATTTGTTGTCGAACATCCTGAGGATTGATGTGGATCATCCTTCTGCGGATCGCCCCTATGGGATTCCAGCCGACAATCCTTTCGTGGAGATGGAAAATGCCCGTCCGGAAATCTGGGCTTTTGGCTTTCGTAACCCGTGGAGAATGAGCTTCGACCGTGTGAAAGGCGATCTATGGGTTGGTGATGTGGGCTGGCAGTTGTGGGAGATGATTTATCGAGTGGAACGTGGCGCAAATTATGGATGGCCGATTATGGAAGGTCCGCAACCGGCACTTCCTGAGTCGAAACGTGGACCGGCGCCAATTTCGCCTCCGGTCGTGTTTCATGCACATTCCGAAGCGGCTTCGATGACCGGAGGTTTTGTTTACCATGGAAGTCGACTACCGGAATTGAAGGGTGTGTATGTGTACGGAGATTTTCAGTCTGGAAAGGTGTGGGGCCTGAAGCATGACGGGCGTCAGGTAACGTGGCAGAAGGAGCTCGCGCAGACACCGCTGCAACTTGTTTCCTTTGGCGAGGACAATTCTGGTGAAATCTATCTCGTCGACTATCAGCGAACTCAACAGATTTATCGCCTTATCCCGAACCCTGATGATGGACAGCATGCGACGTTTCCTCGAAAGCTGAGTGAAACCGGACTGTTTACCGATGTGGTCAGTCAAACTCCTGCGTCTGGTGTTCTGCAATATGAAATCAATGCACACCATTGGGCCGATCACACTCAGTCGGAACGTTGGATGGCGATTCCCGGGACAGAGCCGGTTCAGATTGAATCTGATTTAAAGTGGATGATCCCCAATGGTGCTGTGCTGGCGAAAACTGTCAGTATTGAAATGACCAAAGGCGCCCCCGCAACTCTTCGTCGATTGGAAACACAAATATTGCATCGAGAAGCCGATAGCTGGCGACCTTATACCTACGCATGGAACGATGATCAGACTGATGCCGAACTGGTGCCGTCATCGGGGTTCAGCAGATTGCTCAATGTTCAGGATGCGTCGGCACCAGAAGGGCTTCGCGAGCAGACCTATCGATTCGCGGCTCGTAGCGAATGTCAGATGTGTCACAATCCATGGGTCGAGATGAAGACGACAAGTGTAGGCATTCAGACCGCGTCGCCGTTGGGGTTGTCACTGATGCAGTTGAATCGTCAATCCGACGGAAGTGATTCTGAGAACCAGCTCGTGTCTTTGCAAAAGGCCGGCTGGCTTAGCGGAAAGATCCCGACCGCTCCGGAGGAATCGCCACGATTTTCTGATCCCTACGAGACGACAGCCTCACTGAATGATCGAGTTCGTTCATATCTGCACGTGAACTGCGCGCATTGTCATCAGCCACATGCCGGGGGAAGCGCAATCATTGATCTGGCTTATGACGTGAAATTGGAAGATACAAAGCTGGTGAATGCGAAGCCCGGTCAGGGGGCCTTTGGGATTTCAGACGCTGCGTTGATTCGTCCGGGGGATCCGTCTGGATCAGTGTTGCATTACCGTCTTGCGAAAACCGGCAGCGGACGTATGCCGCGGATTGGTTCAGAAGAGATTGATGAAACTGCTGTTTCAATGATCCGCGAGTGGATTCGCGAGATGCCCGCGACGGAGATGCCGACTCCAACTGTGAACTCAGACAACTCCGCTTTGTTGGCATCGCTTTTAACTTCGTCGTCTGAGACGCGTCAATCTGCAATTCAACAATTGACATCAACAACCCGAGGCGCGATAGAGTTAATGTTGTGGGTGCAGCATTCAGAAGCAACCAATGAACTTCGGCAGGAAGTTGTCGCCTTGGCCAGTCAGAGCAATCAGCCTGAAGTGAGAGATCTCTTTGAAAGATTTATTCCAGCATCGAAGCGTGCGAAGAGACTGGGGACGGCCGTAAACTCTTCCGAACTGCTGGCCATGGAGGCCGATTCAGAACGAGGACGTCAGTTGTTCCTGCGAGAGGGTTCAACGTCATGCCGAAACTGCCACAAAATCAAAGAGACTGGGGAAACACTTGGCCCCGATCTGAGTCAGATCGCAAAAAAATACACGCCAACAGAAATGCTGACACATCTGCTGGAACCCTCTCGATTTATTGATGTAAAATACATCCCTCAGGTGGTTGAGACGGTCGACGGTCTTGTCCACACTGGCTTGCTGGTCGAAAGATCAGAGACAGAGATTGTGCTGAAGTCTGTGCAGAACAAAGAGATTCGGATTGCGATGTCCGACGTGGAGTCGATGACTTCGCAACAGAAATCAATAATGCCTGAACTTCTGCTTCGAGATATGACGCCCCAGCAGGCGGCTGATCTGCTGGCCTACTTAAACTCGCTGAAGTAGTAAGGGTTGCCGGATTGGTTGATGTCGCAACTCTGTTATGAGAGCTGATTACTTGAAATGCATGTGCTCAAATTACTCAGGGAGCAACCAACTGCTCACAGCCGCTGAAACACTAATGGAAGGAAGACGATCACTCCGACAACAGCCGCTCCGACGGCAGCAATAAGAACAGCGGCTGCGGCAAGATCTTTGACTTGTCCGGCTATCGGATGGAACTCCGGAGAAACCAGATCCGTCAGGAATTCAATCGCAGTATTCAGAGTCTCGGTGATCCAGACGCTGGCCATCGCCAGTGTCAGCAGGCACCATTCGATGGGACTGATACGTAGTAAGACGCCTGCTGCGAGCACAACTCCTGTCAGGGCCAGGTGAATCCAGGAGTTGTGCTGAGTCTTCAGGAGAATCTTCAGTCCGGAGAAGGCGAACGCAAAGCTTCGAAGCCTGTCTCGCAGAGACCAATTGGGGGCATGATTCTTCAAGTCCATGACTCACTTTGTTCCAGAAGAGATTTCTTTGCTGATCTCCTGCACTGTACTCACGATGTTCTCTTCGATTCCGGGAGCCCATTTGGACGGTTGTCCATAGTAGATCATTGAGGATTCACCTTCGTACCCACCCTCCATCAGGACGCGACCGGAAGGAATGTACCCCATCACATCGTTGCTGTATCCGGAGATCCAGTTCGACCGGCCCGGTAACTCAGCCTTCAGACGCACAGCATAGTCAACAACGACTTCACCGCCCAGAAAAGTCATCTTCACATGATCACCGATCCCCCACATCTGAATGGGATACGGATAGGTCGGCGAAAGCTTTCCGTCGCGAGCCATCACCTTTTCGAGCGTCATTGCCCGGCGGGCAATGTAGACATCGGATGCCTTCATATCTTTCTGAATTTCCTCCGCCGTCGGGATATGGGCAAACGCCAAATCGATTTCGCGATAAACGGATTTGAGTGAACCAGCGACAGGAGTCATTGGGCTTTGCAGGGCTCGATCTACGGCGTCCGCCGTTTGTCGACCGTATTCGGCAGCCAATTCGACTGTGCGGCGAGGCAGTGGGTTTTGGTCGGCTCCACAGCCGGCCCAGAACATGGCGATTGTATCAGGATGCCGCTTCTCAACTTCCAGTTGAGCAAAGCCGGGCCAGTCGCCGGACCAGTCCATCAGGCTAAGGACAGTCGAGTGACATGCATAACCAAACACGACGGCTCGGAGTTTTCCTTCGGGATTTCTTACCGAGAGTACAGGAACATCGTGGTCGACCGGCCCGACGAGCAGTCCTTTTTCTCGGAGCATCGGAACATCAGGCTCGCGATTATTGCGTCGATTGACAGCGAATGAAGCTTGAGACTCCCCGGTGCTGATTGAAGCGGGAGCCATTGATGCAATGGCATCGCTGGTTGCTTTGGCGACGGAATCAGAAAGGAAGACAGTGTAGTCTCGAATCAGTTGCAGATTTGGCTCATCCAGTGCGAACATCGCGAGGAGATTTGTTCCCACAACGGGCCCTGAGTGAGTATGTGAAGTGGAAAGAGCAATCTGAGAGCGATCAATGTTGTGTTCTTTTTGCAGCCGACCACATATCTGCTGCGATGTTTCTCGATCAATGCCGACGAGATCCAGGGTGACCAGAATCACTCGCTTCCCCGAAGGATCTTCCAGAACGATGGCTTTGGCCCAAAGGTCGTGGCTTTTGCCTTCAGCCGGTTTACTGCGCGATGCGTAACCGGACATCCACATGGGTTGTGGCGGCGTGATATTGGCTTTGGCCACTCCGGCCTTCCATGTTTCCTGCGCTGAAACAGCGGGATTCAGAAGAAAGCACAAGGCAGCAACGGTCACGATTCGAGTGAGTATCACGAGTTTCTCCAAGGCGAGTTTTGGGGCGGGAATTATGGAACGCAGAGGACGTGGTCTAACTGTTTCCGGGGTGACTGCAAGCTTCAGGCCGATTTGCAGTTCGTGCTGAATTCCATGGCTTGAATAACTGGAGATGCGTTCGATGCTCAAATTCTGAGCGACTCAGGGGTTTCTCCGAGACTCTCATGTGATATTCTTCACAGACCGGGGACGTTGAAAAGAAGCCCCGAAGTCAATTCCTGGCGACACGTCAGGTGATTGAATTCATGCAGGCCAACAGATAAGAAGGAGAATCCCATGGGCAAAGGTGACAACAGCAAGAAGAACGATAAGAAGAACAAGAAAGTCAAAAAGGAAGTAAAAAAGCCTGATGCCAAGAAGTAGCATGCTTTGAACACTGCTGAAGGCTGTCTTCGGAGCCCGCATTTTGACAGAAATGCGGGCTCTTCTTGTTTTTGACCTTCCGTATGAATGTTACTTTTCGAGCGGTACAAATTGAGGCCGGGTGTTCGCGGGAT
>CAIJTV010000677.1:0-8031 GCA_903823635.1 uncultured Planctomycetaceae bacterium | reverse complement strand
CGAATCCTGCGATTGCACCCTGAAATGGGTGCCAGAATCGTGGTTTCTGTCATCCCTTCAGGATGAGCTTGGTTCGCGTTCGGTCACCGGTGGTGCGCCTGTCGGCGACCACCGGCTAATCTCTGCCATCCTTTCAGGATTAATCGCAGGGATTTCCACCGCCCACGTTCGCGCACATAATTTTGCGTCGAACGCATTTTGCCCGCCCCAATTGCACCGATCCTGCGGCGCTCGCGGGGTGCTCGTTTCGCCGCGTGTTGAGCGATTTCGTTTAACGGCAAGCCGAAGGCGGAGGCGAAATCGATCAACGACGCCTGCGGCTTGCCGTTAAACAATTCAATCCTCAGTCACGCCGACTGAAGTCGGCACTACGACGCAGATCAGCGTTCGGCGAGCGCCTCGGGCTCAAAGACGCGATCAAGGGCTTTGATTGCGGCGGTCCGCGGACGCAGGCTGAGGCTGTTGACGGGCCAGTTCACGAGTCGCCATGTCGTCTCGCAGCAGTAGATTCATCAACGTGTCGCCGTACAGATCCCAAAGCTCGCCGCGTGGCGTCGAATCCGGAATCCCAATCGTCAGCATGTCTGAACTTCCCGACGTTGAAACGTAACGCTCCAACGACCCTTCAGACGTCTTTTGCCCCGGCAGGCTGATCAGCTTGAAGTTGAGCCACTCGGCAACTTCCTTGCCGACGGACTCACAACTCTGACTCGCAGCGACAATTCCGGATTTGCCCGGCACGGTACGCACATGGACAACTCGTTGCGGCTGAACTTTCTGAAGCTGCTTCAAAAAGAAGTCTACTTCCGCCACAGGGCTCGCGTTAGATTTGTCGCCGGCCTTCGGAAACATGGCATTGATGTACTCACCCTTCTGATTCAGAAAGCGCTGAGTCGCCTCACCGTCCGGATTCAGAGTACGAATGATCGTGCAATCGTAACCACCGAGGATCACATTGTCATCGTGCAGTCGTCGAGCCAGTCGATCGATCAACTCAAGAGCCAGCGGATCGTTTCCGCCCACGCTGCCCACAACCAAAGTTCGATAGCCGTCATCGCCCGGCGATGCGATCTGAAACGCACGCTGACCAGTGGTCTTTCCCGCAGTTTCCCAGACAAATGGCTTGGGCGGACTGACGAGCACACCAGAGGGCGTTTTCGGGGCAGTCTTCGCTGGTTCCGGAGTTACCGGCTTCTGCATCACTGGCGCAGCCACTGATGCGGAATCTTTCGCAGGTTCGTTCAGGGCCACACGAGCTGTTTCATTGACAGGCTTCGACGGTTCACTGCCGGATTTTTGCGGCTCCGTAGTCTTCACTTCAGCTTGAACAGGTTTGGTCTCAGCCAGAGTTGTTGCAGTGTTTGAAGTTGTCGGGGTGCTTGAGGTCGTCGGTGTGTTTGAAGTCGTCGGTGTGTTTGAAGTCGTCGGTGTGTTTGAAGTCTTCGGGGTGGTCGAAGCGACCGCCGGAGCTTCTGCGGGCTTCTCTTTGGCAACGCGAGATCCCTGATCTACAGGAAGCGGAGCCGTAAGACTTCCCGATGTCGTTGGCTTCTGTTCAGGAACCGCAGCAACAGCCGGGTTCTGAGCAACCGTTGAGCCCTGAGCAACCGTCGACGGAATGACATCAAACTCTGGCGGTGCAGAGTTCGCAGCGGTAGAGATATCGCTGTTCGCGGGGCGCATCGCCGGTATGGACGCGCAGCCAGTCATGGCTCCCGCGCAAACGGTCAGCAGCAGAAACTGTCGTTGGAAATTCATACGGCCCTGAGGCCAACGGCAGTGTTCGATGCGTGGGGGGGACCACTTCATCTGAACCTCCCATTCACTGGTCATAAAACCTGGAAACAGCGACGATCAGTTCTCAATACCCAGCTGGTAGCACAATTGTTCAAACCGCTGTTGGAATTCGTCACTTGAAGAATGCACATGTTCGGCTTCGGTCACAAATCGCAGGTCTTCAATTCGTGCGATCTGATTATCTTTGAAAGCACGCTCGTAGTCGCCGTTCTCACGGCCATACACAAACAGAAGTTTGTGTTCGTCGAGCTGAACTTCCATTGGTTTTCGAGGATTCAGGATGGCAATGCCACAGCACCCGTCGTCCATCAGCAGGTCTTCAAAGTCATAGAGAATGCTTTGCAGCACCGGCATATCAATTTGTTCTCGGTACAGATCTGTATGCTGCCCGTTGTTTTTGTCGTGACTGGTTTCCAGAACGACGTCGACTGTTTCACCCAGCGGATCCAGCAGTGACAGAAACGTGTCGAACAGCTTTTCGCGAGTCACAGAAGACATCAGAACCGGAATACGAGCTCCGGAATCCTGATCCACATACCACTCATGACGGAAGCCCGTCCGAGGGATGACCTCAAGGTTATAAGACGGCCGCACCGCGTCAGTCAGCGTGAAGTCGCCGTAACGAGCGATGCTCATGTGCGCATCCAGCTCCGCTTCTGACAAATTGCGAAAGCTGCTGACACCATGGGTCGCTTCGCCATCACGGTAGTTGGACTTCAGAAAGTTCTTCAGAAAACTCATGACATGATTCCGGCGCAGAATAGTTTTTTGACGCGTTCAGCCAGTCTGCCGAAACCTAGCACTCATCCAACGACGGGGAGCCGAGATTTAGACGAAACGACGATTTTGCAGGGAAGCCTCCATTTTTAAACACGAACATGCCGTCCGGAGAAACTGTGCCGCCCCGGCAAGGTGTCCGTTAACCCCCAATTGCAGCCGCATAATCGCCAAATTCGTTGCAGATTCTGCTGCTGCTTCCGACGTAAAAATCTGTGATACTGTTAAACATGAAACATCAATGGGCATTCATGCTGATGACTCTGCTCTGGCTGTGCTGCAGCCCCGACAACCTTTGCGCCCAAACACCGCGATTAATCGCAAGAACTCCGGGCACGCCGGAGAAAAAAGCGGCCACACAAAATCAGCAACACTGGTACCGCATTGAATTCGATGGCAAAGCCGTCGGCTACGAATCGCTGACGACCACTCCGATGAATGGCTCTTCCCGCAGTTCCGCTGATGATTCCGCTTCCGTTCGACGCATCCGAGATACTCGCCTGAAGCTTCGACGCTTCGGGACAGATCTCTCTGTCTCCGCTCATTTGGAAACCATCGAAACAGCCGACGGAGTTCTTCAAAGCTGGTCTCTTCGTCGCACCGGTGCCGATGGCGCGGCGATTGAACGTTCCGGTCGATGGCTTGCAGAAAAGTCCGCGTTTGAATTGACGGAGAATGTTGGCGGATCGGTTCGCCGGGAAATGCTTAACTCCATCGTCCAGCCGAGATCGGCGATTTTCCCGGCCTGGTTACCCGCCACATCCACCGGAACTCAACGACTCTGGACGAGCGCTGTGTTTTTTCCCGAAACAGCCGCTATTGTCGACGTAGAAATCGAACGCGGGAAAACTCAGTCTCTGCAGCTTTCTGATGGCACAACGATCGCAGTCACACGTTTTGACTATTGGCCTACGAATAATCCCGAGATGAAGTCGTCGATCTACTACGACTCCGAACTGATGCCGGTTCGCATCGAGCAGCCTCTTATTGGACAAACATTGCGGCTGGAACGAACCGACGCCGCGAATGCACTCGGGCAGGACAGCATGGATTCGTTGGATCTGCAGTTTCACAGTGTGTTGCCAGTCAAGCGGACTCTGACAAACCTCGAACGCAGTCCGTCTTTGAGCCTGAAAGTGACTGTGGGAAACTCCGAACAGATTGATCTGCCGACTTCTGAATTTCAGACGGTTGAGCAGGTCGCTTCGAATGAACTACTGGTCACGTTACTTCGGCCTGTCATGCCTGAGGCTGGCAATACGGAGTCTGTCACTAATCCTCGCAAACCGTATATCGATCCCCTCTATACATCATCTTCACGGTGGATGACCACGGAAAACGACGACCTGAAACGAATGGGAATCGTAGCAGCGGGTGCGACTTTAGTTCCCATCGACAAGTGTAAACGGCTAACGCAATATGTCTGGAAACATGTGCGAGTTTCACCGTTTTCGACCGCAATGCAGCCAGCTTCTGAGATCCTGAAAACCATGCGCGGTGACTGCACGGAACACGCCGTCCTGCTTAGCACGCTGATGCGTTGCCAGGGGATTCCTTCACGAGTTGTCGTCGGCTTTGTTTACGTACCGAATCCTTCGGCCTTTATGCCGCACATGTGGACGGAAGCGTTTGTGGATGGAAAATGGATCCCCTTCGATTCCACTCGCGGCCCCATCGGCGTCGGGGTAACTCATTTGAGGGTGAGTGATTCCGTTCTGTCCGACGACATTGGCAGCGGCACAACGCTGTTTATTCCCCTGCTCAGCTTTCTCGGCCGCGCTACGGTCGATGCTGTGGCAGAAAATGGCTTGAAGGCTAACTGACGGCGGGACAATCCCGAAACAAGTTCCGTCTATCCCAACCCGAAGCGTCAGTTTTGAAGTTGCGCATTTTCAGGCGCGGAGGGTCGACAAATCCAATGCCGGCGGCGTGAGCCACCGGTATTCGAACAGAAAGACTCTGAGGCCCGGATGGTCGACACAAGGGCGGATGTGTCGGCCCTTCAGGCCTGAATCGCATTGTTTTTTGCAGTCCGGTGGCTCACGCCACCGGCAGAGGATGTGGCGGGCTTCCAGCCCTGACGAAAACGCACAACTTCAAAAAGCGTGAGCGAGGGATCTCTGGAACTGCTGGCAAAAGGCTAAGTCGCAATCCCTCGCTTACGCATCGGGTTGTGCTTGAGGGAACTAACTTCGGAGCTGTTCCTATGAACCACCAAACAACCGGCAAATCTTAGCCCACAGTTTTGCAAACCGGCCTGGATTCAGAACCTGCTCAGTCCACGTTTTTCGAGACGACGTGAAGTTGCCCCAGGCCAGATCGACGTAAGGACCATAGGTGTCGCGAACGGAACTCCAAAGTCCGTTCTTGTGGATGTCACTCAGGGCCGAAACATAATGCCCGAAGATGTTGCGATTCACGATTTTTCCGGCAACAAACAACCCGGTCAGGCTGCCTTGTGTCGCGGTCTTGATTGACTCCACGGCCTGCATTGCGACCGCGCCGGAAACTCCCAGCAGGCTGATTTTCTCCTGATCAGCCAGCGACTTCATGTCCGACCAGATCCTGCCAATTTCTGCTTCTGGAATCAGCAGCGTTGGATCAACCTCGTTCAATGCCGCGCGGGTCTGTTCGAAACTTGTTCTTAACTCAGTCAATGACAGTGGGGGAGTATCAAAGTTGCTGGCCGCTCGCCCACTGGCTTTCTTGATGGCTTCAAACAAGTCATCAACGCGATGAATTGTTGAGCTGTCATCGATCAGCCCCTGAGCCTGTAATTCACCGGCCAGCTCACTCAGATAGGTCTTCGTGCCATAGGCGGCATCACTGACGATGGCAAGAATCCAGAGCGGAGAAACGTGGAGCGTTGCAAGCCCCGCGATATCGATAAAGTTGCCGACGGCCTTGCGAGCAATAAAGCGGCCCGGATTGCCGGCAGCGGGATCGTTCGCAGCGTCCGCTGCTGGTGCAGCACTGGCTTGAGTCGAAGGCTGCTTGGATGTCGGCGCGGAAACGGTTCCCACATTGGCCAGAATGAAGTTCAGCGAGTTCCTGACGGCGACCTCGTAGCTTTTCGAATCCTGAAAGGCCTGAGGCACGACGAATTCAGCAATCTCCTTTGCCGTTCCCGCCGTGACTCCGACGGCGCTTCGGACAAGACGTTCAGGAAGAGAAAGGCCATATAACAGCCCGCTTAGCATCTGCTCTGATGTGGATCGTTCTTCCGGCGATGGCGGATGCGAAGAGTGTTCTGAGGTACTCGTATCTACGATTTCGGTCATGAATTGTTGGCTTTCGATGCTTGAATCCGCGTTCTCAAATGTTCGCTCGCTAATCCGGCGGCGAAGTATGGCAATTCCTTCGAATTGCGCCAAAGCGGCTTTCGGGGGGCACAACAAATACGCAAGTTGAAGCCGTACAGATCACCAAACTTCGAAAAACCGTGTGAACCGCGAACTCAAATGCCCGCCGCGTCTGAATTTCGCAGCGGTCGGTTGCCTGGAATCTGGTCGTCGATAACATCCGCGCCATGACCACGAAACTCTCCCCCATGATGGAACGCTATAAGGTCGTTAAGGCTGAGCATCCGGGGGCTATTCTGCTGTTTCGCATGGGCGATTTTTATGAGCTCTTCTACGAAGACGCTCAAAACGCCTCGCGAGTTCTGGGACTCACCCTGACCAGCCGGGATAAGTCCTCGGAGAATCCCGTGCCGATGGCCGGATTCCCCTATCATCAGCTCGACGGCTATCTTCAAAAGCTGATCCAGGCCGGCTTCCGCGCGGCGATCTGTGATCAGGTGGAAGATCCGAAGAAAGCCAAGGGGCTCGTTCGCCGCGAAGTCACGCGAGTTGTCACGCCGGGAACTCTGACCGACGACCAGATGCTGGATCCTCGGCAAAGCAATTTTCTGGCCTGCGTTGCCCCGTCCAAGAATATGATCGGGCTGGCCTGGCTGGAAGTTTCCACTGGCCGGTTTCTGTTGACCGATGTAGAACCATCCCAGTTGCAGGACGAGCTGGCTCGAATTCGTCCGGCCGAATGTCTGATCCCCGAGAGCGCGGCGCAGGATGGGCAGTTGCCGATGAGGCGACCGGATCCCGGTTCGGCCGTGATGACGACTCGACCGGACTGGTGCTTCGCCCGCGAAGAAGCCAAACGCCTGCTGAACGAACATTTCGGTACCAAGACGCTGGAAGGATTCGACGTCGAAGACACTCCCGCTGTCACCGCCGCCGGCGCACTGCTGGAATATGTGCGGGAAACGCAGCGAACTGCGCTGCCGCATATCGTGCGCATGGAATTCTGGCGGCGCAGTCGGCACATGATTATCGACGAAGCCACGCGGCGCAGTCTGGAGCTGGCTCAGACGTTTCGCGATGGTCGACGCGATTTCACTTTGCTGGGCGTGATGGACGAAACCTGCACACCGATGGGGTCCCGTTTGCTGGCAGATTGGCTATCAAGCCCACTGACGGATCCCGGACAGATTACTCAACGACAGGACGCGATTGAAGAATTTCTGCAGCAGTTGTCGCTGCGAGATGACGTGCGCGAACTTCTGAAAGAGACCTACGACCTCCAGCGTCTGACATCACGCATTGCGACGGGCCGATGTAGCCCGCGAGATCTCGTGTGCCTGGCTCGAACACTGGAACAATTGCCTCGTCTTCGTGCCAAACTGGCAGAGCGTAAATCAAAGCGGCTGCAAACACTGGAACAGCGAATAGAGCTGTGCCCGCAGGCTCATGAAGCCATTACGATGGCGGTTGTTGACGAACCGCCGATGAATGTGACGGATGGCGGAGTGATTCGTCCGGGTTTCAACGCCGAACTGGATGAGTTCCGCGATCTGATGCGTGGTGGTCGCCAATGGATGGCTCAATATCAGGCGAAGGAAATTGAACGCACTGGCATCTCAAGCCTGAAGATCGGTTTCAATAAGGTCTTTGGATATTACCTTGAAGTCACCGCGGCCAACAGTTCGCGAGTACCACCGGAGTATATTCGCAAGCAAACGCTGAAGAATCAGGAACGATATATCACGCCGGAGCTGAAGGAGTACGAGGACAAAGTGCTCCGCGCGGAAGATCGTGCGAAGGCGCTGGAACAGGAACTCTTTACGGCGTTGCGAGATCAGGTCGCGACCTTCGTGCCGCTGTTGCTGCGAACGGCCGATTCCATGGCCGAGATTGACGTCATCGCCGGACTGGCGACGCTGGCCGGTAAAGCAGGATATTGCCGTCCCACGCTGACGGCCGAGCCCGTTATGGATATTCGTGACGGTCGGCATCCAGTATTGGATCGACTGCTACCAGCCGGACAATTCGTACCGAACGATGTCAAACTTGGGTTGCCCTGCCCGGAGGATGAAAAGCGGGCGATTGGTCGAATCCAGATCATTACCGGTCCGAACATGGCGGGTAAGAGCACTTACATCCGTCAGGCCGCGCTGAT
>CAIJTV010000676.1:0-8510 GCA_903823635.1 uncultured Planctomycetaceae bacterium | reverse complement strand
GCACTCCCTTGCAAAAGTTGACTCACGGATCCTTTTGATGACCCAGCCCTCACCAAAGACTGAAATCGCTCTCGTGGCGGGATTCTTTGTGCTCGGTCTGCTGCTGCGATGCTGGCATTTGGATCGTGAATCGGTCGAGCACTTCGATGAGGGCATCTATGCGTCGGTGCTGTGGCACGATGGAATGGTTGGATTGCCCTATCCGGCCCGTGAGTTCTATGCTCCACCGATGCTGTCGGGAATGATTGACTTCTTTCACATCGTTCCCGGGGTCAGTCGTTTCGCCCCGTTTTTGCCATCGCTTTTGTTCGGGTCGCTTTCGATCATTGTCTTCTGGCGAATGGCACGGGCGTGGTTCGGAGTGGCAGCTGGAATCTTCACGGCCGCCGTGGTGTCGATGAGCGACTTCCACATCATCTATTCGCGAATGGCACTGACGGACGTCACGTGCCTCTTTTGGATTGCAACATCGGTCTACCTTGGAACTGTCGCTGTTGCGAAGTCCTCGTTTCGAATGGCTGTCCTCAGTGGAGCGGCTTGCGGGCTTGCCTGGTGGACCAAGTATACAGGCTGGCTGCCATTGGCGATTCTCATCAGCGGCACGACCCTATGGTGGATCTGGCGCGGGCGGAAAGTGATCAGCTCCATTCGAGTGCTTTCGATTCTGGCCACGATTCTGGTCTCCGCGTTTGCAATCTTCGGCCCTTGGTTGTGGCGATTGCAGTCGGTCGGTGGATACTCGGCCGTGACGAAAAATCACGCTGGATATTCACAATCGTTGTCGTGGGCGAGCGTGGATGCGTGGACCAATCATCTTGGGCAGCACCTTGCCAGTCAGTTTTGGCACGACGGAATGGCTGGCGCGATTTCACTGGGAATCGGGATGTTGGCGGCTGCATGGTATCGATGGAACTCAGCCGATCGTTCCACGGGGAACGGGAACGCGGGGAACGGCAATGAGGCAAAAAATACCGGAGAATCCGCCGTTGGCAGATTTCCGCCTCGCTGGCTGATGATTCGCTTCGCAGTCGCTTCAGCCGCAATGATGGTGTTTGCACTTCGAGTCTGGACGCCGTTAGTGCTTTTCAGTCTGGCGTTGGGGGGCTTTGGAGGCATCTTCCTGTGGCCCGTTTTGGATCGAGCGTGGCTGCGCCGAACAACCCGCGACCTCTCGCCCACATCTGAGGGTGCGTTGCCGTTGTCCCACGGTGACCTGTTGGCGGCTCCAATAGTCGACCCCGCACTTGGCTACTGCACCACTCTGGCGTGGTTTTGTGGAATGCTGCTGGTGACACCGTTCTATCATCCCTATGCCCGACTTTTCTTTCCGCTACTGGCCTCCGTCTGGTTGGCTGCGGCCGGAGGAGTCAGTTGGTGGCTGGAATCGAACCTGAGTGTTGCCAGACATCCGGAATCGGCTACCCCGAAGGCGAATGCAGGCGGGGCTTGGGGACAACGCTTGCTGCGGTCGTTGCTGATAGTTGCGGTGCTCACGGCCGTGCTGCAGCGAGATGAGGCTGATGAGATTGTCGTCGTTTCGCCCGCGGAGCTGTTCCGTTCTGAACTCTTCAAAGATCGAACTTCGATCGATCGGGCGGCTCGGCAACTTGCGGATGTCTGCGTGCTGAGTTCTCTTGGAGAATGGAAACCGTTTCGTCTGCCACTGTCGAACGGTGAAACGATCAGTCCACGGAAAGTTCTCGAATCGCGCCCCGCTGAGACTCAGAATCGCGAGTTTGCTATCGAAGAGCGTGCGAAACAAAAATTGGTCGTTTACGGTTATGGCGAGCCAGCTTTGCTGCTGCATTTAGCGCAGTCCGGTCTGCCGGTTGGTCCGGTGAGCCATCTCAATCTTGCTGAGCCGGATGGAGGTTCGCCCGCGGTGCCGACGTTCCTTGTGATCGGTCCAAACGCGAAACGGACACCCGGATTCTGGGAAGACTGGTTTCTGCAGGATCGCCATTTCGAACTCGTGACAGAAGTTCGGTACGAACCGGGTGACGTTACACTGCTGGATTTATTTACTCCGAAGTGGCTGTCCCAGCACCCGGAGGTGTCAACTCAGGTCTTTGAGCTATACCGAGTGCGCTGACTCGAGACGCTCTGATGCGGAGTTGATCTGGCGGAGTTGATCTTATCGTTTACTGCCACGTCGCAGACACGGTGGATCCACTTCGCCCCGTACTTGTTTGGCCCTTGAGAAAGCATGCTCGATCGTTCGTTTGGCCGCCAGCCCAATGTGTTCAGTGGATAGGGCCGTGCGAGGAGTTCGTCACCAGTCGTTGAGGATAGCGGTCCCGTTGCGGCAGATTTTCAATCTGCCGACTCTTCAACCTCGAGCATCAGCAATCAAGAAAATCTGTTTGCGCGGCAGGTTAAGAACCTGACCCATCTCAGTGACCTGACCGGTTGATCGGAACTCCCCGTTCCAACGCGTTCTGAGGGTCAGTCAGACTCTTATGCAGCTCGGCTGGAAATCAATTGCTGTCTGTTTCGGTGGCCGATTAATTGGTAGCCAGCTACATCGGTGTCTCGGGTGATGTTTCCGAAAGGCAACAACCTTCGTCGTATTTGCGCACCAGCGGGCGATTCGCGTTGCTGGCGAAATCCGAAAAAATGGCTCGCAGGTAGCGCCGAATCCGGCATTCTGTCAAAAAACGATTCCCCGAGATGAGACGGCGTGGTTTACTTGATTGGGGTTTCACTTGACGGGGCCAGGTTGGGCCGGGTAGACCACGTACAGAACAAGTAGCGTGATCCAACCTGCTTGGTAATGAGATCCCACCTGAAATTTGATTGGCTCGGGTACTGAACCTTGTTGGTGTCCGAGATTCTTCCTTCCTCAACTTCTTCCGACGATTGCCACTGTGACCTGACTCAGCCATGAGTCATCAAGGTCATCCTTCCTCAGGCTAATCAGACGAAGACCAACGGAGAAGCCGCGATGATCGCGAGACTCCGATCTGCTGCCTTTGCAGCGTTCCATGTGGAACGCGGGATGATCGTTCGCCTTCTGCTCGCTTGGATCATAATCCCGGCCGCAGTGCTTCAGGCCGATGAGCCGCTGCGAGAACTCATCAACCGCGAACTAGCTCCGCCTTCCGGAACCGCGTGGCCAAAAGCCAACGACGCCGAGTTCCTGCGACGTGTGTCGCTGGACCTCAATGGGATGCCTCCCGGTGCGGATGAGGCTCGATCGTTCATCAACGATGCCGATCCCGCGAAACGTGAAAAGCTGGTTGATCGCCTTCTGGCATCGCCTCTTTACGCCCGGCATCTGTCCACGACGATCGACGTCATGCTGATGGAGCGTCGCCCAAATACTCATGTGCCACAAGAACTGTGGCAGGGCTGGTTACTGAAGTCTGTCAGCGACAACAAGCCGTGGAATGTGCTGGCTCGCGAGATCCTGACGGCTGACGGCGATACACCAGAAAACCGCGCCCCCGCGAGGTTCTATCTCGACCGCAATTCGGAACCGCATGTGATCACTCGCGACCTTGGTCGCATGTTTTTCGGTCGCGATATGCAGTGCAATCAGTGCCATGATTCTCCACTTGTGGCAGACTTCCTGCAGCGAGATTATCACGGTCTTCTGGCGATCGCCTCCGTGGGCTATCCCGTCACAAAGAAGGTTGCTGAGAAAGACTTGACCGTGTTTGCGGAGCGAGCTCCAACGGATTTGTCGTTCGAATCCGTTTTCGAAAAAGGCAACATCCACCGCACCATCGCCCGACTTCCCGGTGCTCCTTCATTCACCGAGCCCGTCCTGTATCCTGGCGAAGACTACACTGTTGCTCCCGCCGATGGCGTGCGAGCTGTCCCGAAATTCAGTCGCCGGGCGATGATGGCGGAGCTGGCTACCAATGGCTCGAATCGCGCGTTCAATGAGAACATCGCCAATCGCCTTTGGGCCATGATGCTGGGGCGAGGCGTCGTGCATCCTCTGGACATGATCCATCCGGACAACCCGGCGGCCAGTCCGGCCTTGCTGTCACAACTGGGTTCACGATTCGCCGCGATGAACTTCGACATGAAGACTTTCCTCCGCGAGATCGCTCTGAGCGATGTCTATCAGCGTCCGTTTGACCTTGCTCCGGAAGCTGTCCCTGCATTGGCTGCTGCGAAGTCTGAACATCAACAACTCGCTGCTCAGAAGGAATCACTCGACGTAGTTGCCCGCGATGCTGGTTCACTATTCAGCGATGCTGACACAGCCTTCGCTGCTGCCGAGACGGCAATGCTGCCTGTGGCCGCTGAAGTTGACGGTGTTCGAACTCAGTTCACCGACGCAAAGAAGAAGGTCGACGAAGCTCAGAAGGCTCTCAACGATGCCACTGCCGCATTCAACACGAAGAAGAACTTCGCCGACACGCTACAGCAGGCCGCCGCTCCACTTCAGGCCGCGGCTGTATCATTGCCCTCCGATGCGGAGCTTGTCGCGACGTCCGCTAAGCTGACTGAAAAGGCGAACGCGGTTACGGCCGAACTTCCAGCTTTGGAAAAGGCGGTTACCGAAAAGACTGCGGCGATGACTCCGTTGACCGAAGCGCAGGCAACTCTCCGCACAACACTTGATGCCGCTGTTCAGAAGCTTCAGCCACTGCAGGCAGCTTTCAGAGCTGAAGAGGCCAAAGTGGTGGTGGCTCGGCTGGCCATGCAGGAGGCTCAGTTAAAGGCAGCCTCCGTCGCAAGTCGCATTGCCGTTCTGGAGAGAGTCACCTCAGCCTCTGATCTGAACGCGTCGCTCGCCAACTTGACTCAGACGACAGCT
This sequence comes from uncultured Planctomycetaceae bacterium, assembly GCA_903823635.1. Lineage (GTDB taxonomy): Bacteria > Planctomycetota > Planctomycetia > Planctomycetales > Planctomycetaceae > SXXK01. The sequence continues at coordinate 3,736 of CAIJTV010000676.1, read as the reverse complement.
ACAGCGGAAGCGGCGATGACCACAGCGACTCAGCAGGTCGCTGACTACACACCGACCGTGGCCGCACGGACCGTTGCAATGACAGAGGCCGAGCAGGCAATGGCCTCCGCGGAGTCTGCTGTGAAAGTAATTCAGGAACAAGTGAGCCGCGATCGAGTCGCCGCGACAACGCTGACCGAAGCCGCAGACGCCATGAAGCGTGCCCAGGCCGCGTTGCCCTCCGATGAGACGCTGACAACAGGGCTTGCGACCATCAACACCAAGGTGACGGCTCTGGATGCGGCATTGAAGTCTTCTGAAGCCACTCTGGTTGTTGCCAGCCAGATGTCTTCTGCTGCCACTGAGGCGATGAAGACGGCGAAGTCAGCCATGGACGAAAGCAACGCAGAACTTCAACAACGGCAGCAGGTGGCGACTCAGGCCGCGTCGACATTGACTCAATCGAAGGAGTCGCTGCAGGCAACAACAGTCTCCTATGAGAAGGCGATGGACACTGTTCCGACGGATCTCTCATCAACTTTTGCCTTGTCCCAGCTGAAGCCGCTCAGCCCCGAACAGATGTGCTGGACCATCTTCAAAGTAACGACGGTCTATGATCGCTACGTAGCCCAGGAAGCGGCCGAACGTGAAAAAGCGAGTCCGTTCAGCGAACAGCAAAAGCAGGATCCGGTGGCGATTACAACGCGAGCCGCGGAAGTGGAGCAGTTGGCCTTCGACAAGCTGAAGAGCAACATCGGAAGCTATGTGCAAATCTATGGTGGTGCTCCAGGGCAGCCGCAGAATGATTTCTACGCGAGTCCGGACCAGGCTTTGTTTACAGCCAACGGTGGTGCCATCAACAGTTGGGTTGTTCCAGCCGGCGACAATGCCGCGGAGCGAATTGTAAAGACCACGGATGCAAAGCTTGTGGCCGAAGAACTCTATCTGGGCATCCTGACTCGCATGCCGACCGAACAGGAATCTGCCGATGTCGCGGCCTTCCTGGCGGCTCGTCCTGATCGAGCAAAGGCCGCTCAGGAACTTGTCTGGGGCCTGATCAGCAGTGCGGAATTTCGATTCAACAAATGATGGTGTGACGTATGGGCGGACCAATGTGGAAACCGCCTGACCACGGAATTCTTCTGGGAGCAACCGACCATGAAACTCAACTATCCTTGCAACACGGTCGCACATGGACTGGCTCGCCGACAGTTTCTGGGAACTCTGGCCGCTGGAGCCGGAGCCATGGTTGGAGGACTCGGTGCCTTCACTTCGCCGGCGATGGCCGCTCATTTGAAGTCGGACCAGAAACGAATCGTCGTCTTCAACATGCACGGCGGCTTGAGTCAGCTTGAGAGCTGGGATCCAAAGCCTGGCACCGAAACCGGTGGGCCGTTTCTCTCGATCCCGACTTCCGTGCCCGGCATTCACATCAGTGAGCTGTTGCCGCTGACGGCAATGCAGATGCATCACCTCTGCCTCGTCCGCGGGGTCAACACGTCCGAAGACGATCATGGCAAAGGCGCTTATTTGATGATGACCGGTCGGCGTCAGACCCCGGCCGGTGAGTTCCCTCAAATCGGTGCGGTCGCTTCGAAGACTTTGAATCCTCAGGATAGCTCACTGCCAGGTCACATTCTGATTACTCCCGGTGGCGGTGGCGGACGAGGAAACGACTCCGCCTGGTTGGGACCGAAGTACTCCAGCGTGCAGCTTGGGAACGGAAATCCTCCGCCGAATACCGTTCGCCCGGATTCCATCACGGAAGACTCTGATAAGGCTCGCAACGACTTCCGTCGTCAGGTCAGTGAGCGATTCCTGAATCGTCGTCGAACCGCCGTCACCGAAGCGTTTACTTACTCGTTCGAGCAGGCTGAGAAGCTGATGAGTCAGCGCGATGTGTTCGACGTCTCGAAAGAACCTGCAAGTGAAATCGAACGATACGGGAAGCATGACCTCGGACGTCACTGCCTGCTGGCTCGACGTCTGCTGGAGAGCGGTGTGTCGTTCGTGCAGTTGTCGCATTCCAACTATGACACGCACAATGAGAACTTCAATTTCCACATCGAGCAGCTCGCCGAGTTCGACTTTGCGTTCTCGACGTTTGTCGCGGACCTCGCACAACGTGGGATGCTGGACAGCACACTGATTGTTGTGCTGAGCGAATTCGGACGGACGCCGAACGTGAATCTTTACTACGGTCGTGATCACTGGTCGCGAGCATGGTCAGTGTGCCTCGCCGGATCACGAATTCCGCGCGGACATGTGTTTGGTGCAACGAACGATAAGGGCACTGAAGTCGTCGACAAACAGGTCGACCACGGCAACTTGTTCCACACCTATCTGCAGGCGGTCGGAGTTGACTCAACAGGCAACTTCGACATCGACGGCCGGGAAATGCCAATTGCAGATCCATCGTCTCGACCGATTGATGGCTTCCTGGTGTGAGACAACGAAACGTGTTTTGGAGCCGCTAAAGCGGTGTGTTCGTTGAGTCGCTCGATTCTGGTTCGTCATCCCTCGCAGATGCTTTTTTAGAGCTGCCCGTCGCCCAGGGCGTTCAACATCCTGCCACGGTCTTTCGCCTTCGCGGCTTTGCGTGAAGTTGCTTTCTCACGCAAAGACGCGAAGCCGCAAAGGAACGTGTCTGTTCGTTGCGGCTGAAGTACGCGAGCTCTGAAGGCTGTTCACCGTGCAACTCGCGAGTCCAGTCTCTGGTTCCTCGCCACTCACTTCCCGATCAACGCCACCAGCACCGAAGCCGTCAACAGCGCAGCGCCGAAAAGTCGTAGCAGCATGACTCGGGCGGAGTGATGAGATTCCTGGCCGCCAAAGAATCGAGCCAGCGCCCAGGCCAATGCTACCGCCCACAGTCCTCGCAGGGCATACACGATGTTGATCCGAGTCGCATCGCCGTAAGCTGACAGAGACCATGACATGCTGAGCGCATTAGCGGCCATCAGCAGAGTTCCAATCACGATCGGCTTTGTCGTCCCGAGCTCCGCCAGACGAGAGGGACGGTCGGCCCAGGGCAACACTGCGCACGAGAAGAGTCCGGTTGCCACGAACACTGTGGGCAGAAACTTCGTGGCGAGAACTGCGGGGTTTGGCTGTCGAAAGACCCACGCCTGAAGCCCGACGTCAAACAGTGACATGCAGATCGCAGCTCCCAGCGCGAGCACGATAGTGAGTACTGTCTTCTGGGGATTGTGCTGAGCGGACCCCGCTGGCATGCGAGTTCCCGATTGCACAAATCCAACTCCGATGGTTGCAAGAACAGCTCCGATCCAGACTCGGCCAGGAATCTCTTCGTTCGCCCAGGCCGACACCATCAGAGCAACCATGATGACCTTCACGCCGAAAATCGGCGTTGCCACCGAAACATCGCCGTGCTTGTAAGCCAAGTAGGTCAGGACCTGACCGAGCACAAATGAACCGGCCACCAGAGCCGCCTGCCACCAGACGGCAATGGGCAGAAATCGTCCCGTGATGAGCGCAAAGCTTCCCCAGGAAATCGCCAGCCAGAAATTCGCAAGGAACGTCCCGGTCCAGGGGCTGGATCCGCGAGCGATCGCGTTCTTGGCGAAGATCATCCCGATCACGAAGACGATGCTCGAGAACAGGGGAAACAGCAGATGCAGTGGCACGATCAGGCCTAAACTAAGAAAGTCGTGCGAAAACAGGAACCTCGTGAACGGTTCTGCTTCGCTATGGTGCCGGCGAGAGTTACGCTACGCCGCGAATCGTACGACAGTTC
>CAIJTV010000675.1:0-7744 GCA_903823635.1 uncultured Planctomycetaceae bacterium | reverse complement strand
CCTCGACGTCAGCAAGCGCTGTCGATTCGATGGATTCTGGAAGCAGTTCGGGGCCGTAAGGGCCGACCTGTCGACAAGTCTTTGGCAGAAGAGCTTGTCGCTGCATTCCGTCGTGAAGGTGCCGCGATGAACAAGCGAGAAAACGTGCACCGCATGGCCGATGCGAACAAGGCGTTCTCCCACTTCGCCTGGTAGACGTTGTTGGATACAAGCACATTAGTAAAGCCAGTTTAGACGGATTGTCGGCTGGCTTTTTTTACGCGCAGAAGGAATGGGTTTCGTTTGGCTGGCTAGTTTTTCAAAGCCCGAAGTGCAACGCGTCTCTTGAGCGTTTGCCCTGCGATGATTATTGCGTCAGTCTTCTGCTTCACGTCGACCCGGGTTATAGCTTAGTGCGAGGCACGACGGAGCTAAGTCCGCCGTCGACTCCGATTGTTTGGCCTGTGATCCATTTGTTTTCAGGGCTTAGCAACCATGTAATCGCGCTCGCGACTTCCTCGGGAGTTCCTGCGCGACCGATCGCATGCAATTGTGAGGATGCCGCCAGTGAGGTCTCCGATTCCCAGATCTTCCGCGTCAGTTTTGATCTGATCAGTCCCGGGGCTACAGCGTTCACTCGGATCCCGCGGCTCGCATATGTTGACGCTGCGGAGCGTGCGAGCCCAAGAATACCCGCCTTCGCCGCGGCAATCGCTTCGTGATTGGCCAAGCCGATGGAAGCTGCGGCGGAGGAGATCAGAACGATCGATCCTCCCTGTTTTGTCATGGACTTTACGGCGGCGCGAAGGATGTAGAAGGACGATGTGAGATTTGTGGTTATGGTCTCGTTCCAGTCATTATCGGAGGTGATGTGAGCGGGCTTCAGGAGGAGAGATCCGATGCAGTTGACAACACCGTCGACTGCCCCGAATCGCTCTTCTGCGTTCTTTATACAAGCATCGATCGAACTGGAATCGGAGGCAACCGCGACTCCGGTTTCGCATTGGAACTCTCTTCGCAGTTCACTCGCGACCTGTTCTGTCCGTGCGGTTAAGAACACATTCGTTCCCGCAGACAGCAGTCGTTGTGCTGTGGCTCTTGCGATATCTGAACTTCCGCCGAACACGACAATTGATTGTGAATTTGTCATCGTAAGCTCTCGGTAACAGTCTATTCCATGCGGGGTAACGATTGAGGCAACGTTCCCTGGGATGTAAGCCACTAATACCCAGTCTCAAATCAGACCGGGCAATGAATAAGTTCAGGGATTCAGAGTTTTGTTTCTCGTGGCAAGGTTAGTTTGCTGTCAGGCCTTCGGAAAACACGAGCGGATGTTCGATCATCCATCTTTGCATCTGCAGGGCATTTGCGATGGCACTGTGAGACGGAATGGTGTGCCCTGAGCCTGACAGCGGCTTCAAGATCATCACTGCCGAGCCCATAGGATGAGTATCAGTTATTGGCTGCATGATGATCTCACACACGCCGTGAGAATGCTCAACAAGCAGCGATGCCTGCCGGGGTCTACTTTTGTGCTCGTCGGTCATGTCGGAAGATCCTTTCATGAATCTCAGTTGAGGTTTCAACGGCTTCTGAAGAAACATGGTGCAGGAGAGTCGTCTGACGTGTGAGCAGTTCGTTCAGAAGAGTTCTGCCAGAGTGGTTTTAGGGTCGGCCTCTTTCAGGCTCGATCGACTCTGCCCATATTCAGTTTGGCCCGTGGGGTAAAATTTAACTGATCCATCGCATACACAAGCTGATGCCTTGATGTCGGGGCCAGCGGCATGATTTCGTCGTCGCCGAGTTGGGATCCAGGGCAACGCGAGTGCGAACAGGGCGTCGGAAGTCGTTACAGATCCTGCCGAGTTGTTTCCCCATCATCATCTGAGTGTGCAATCCGCGTTGCTGTGAAGCCATTAACTATCAGCGGAGTTGTGTCGTTGGAGAAGGAGGATCCCGGTTCATCGATTTCAATCAAATTCCTGCGTGGCAATTGTCCGGTGGGGCGGCAAAAGCCGCGATGGTCGAGGTGTGGGGTACGTTCGAGCGTTTTTATGCTTGTGAACGTCTTGCCTCGTGGGTGCCAGAAAAATTGCAAAGGAATGTTATTCATCTGGGCGTCCTGCGGTTCATTGGATGAACGTTATGGACGTTTGTGACATGCAGAGAACTCACTCGTGTTGTTTGTTTTAGGGAAAATGCGATGAAAAAATTGATTTGTGCCGTCGTTGGGAGTTTGCTGGTCTCTTCCGCTGCAGAGGCAGGATCGAAATGCAAATCGTCATCGGTTGTTCATAGAGGGGCTGTCAGAAGTCACGTTCTGACGTCCTCTGTCGCAAAACCTCAGCAGAAGGACATCGTCGATACAGCAGTGTCGGCTGGTTCTTTCAAGACATTGGTGGCTGCCGTGAAGGCCGCCGGGCTTGTGGAGACATTGAAGGGCGACGGACCGTTTACTGTGTTCGCTCCGACCGACGAAGCCTTTGCAAAGCTGCCGGCAGGAACTGTTGAATCACTTTTGAAGCCAGAGAACAAAGCAAAGCTTCAGGCAATTCTGACATACCATGTGGTGTCAGGGAAAGTTCTTGCTGCGGACGTTGTAAAGCTTAAGGGTGCGGTAACAGTCCAGGGTCAGCAGGTCGACATTGCGGTCACGGATGGGACCGTCACAGTCGACAAGGCTAAGGTTCTGAAAACGGACATCGCATGCTCTAACGGTGTTATCCATGTGATTGACAGCGTCATTCTGCCTGCAGATTCGGACATTGTTGACTCCGCTGTTGCTGCTGGCTCTTTCAAGACACTGGCGGCTGCACTGACTGCTGCTGAGTTGGTGGAGACTTTGAAAGGCGAGGGCCCGTTCACAGTTTTCGCTCCAACGGATGAGGCATTCGCAAAGCTTCCTGCCGGTACAGTTGAGTCATTGCTGAAGCCAGAAAATCGTGAGAAGCTGGTTGCCATCCTGACCTATCACGTAGTGCCTGGTAAGGTTCTTGCCAGCGACGTCGTCAAGCTGAAGTCTGCGAAGACGGTGAATGGGAAGGAAGTTGTCATTAAGGTCGGAGACTCTGGGGTAATGATTGATAGTGCGAAAGTCGTTGCCACAGACATTGAGACATCGAATGGCGTGATCCATGTCATCGATAGTGTAATCCTGCCGTAGTAAGCAATCTCGATGGCGGTGTTGCTTCGCCCCGGCTGCACGATGCTCAATCTTGTTCAGCCGAGGCGCTTTTCTTCAGCAAAGTGCAGCTGTATTCGCAGATGCTGCGAATTGCCTTGTGCATCAAAATGTGGTTACCAGAGGCCTGTCGTCTAAGCCCTGGATCTGAGCAGGAGTGAGTGCAAGTGTCCGTTACATTCAGTGAACTTTGCGATGAGACATCTGCGGAAGAGAACTGTTGCATCCGCAGCAGCGGCAATTCCGCCAACCGAGGTGCCTTGGCCACAGACATCCCCGTGGACCTTGCCGCAATCAAGGCTGCAGTCCGCATAATCCTTCGTGCTGTGGGCGAGGATCCTGATCGGGATGGCTTGCTCGAGACGCCGCGGCGAGTTGCGAAGATGTATGCAGAGATGTTCTCAGGGTTGTCGCTCGACCCAGGTCGTCATCTTGAGGTGACGTTTCAGGAGAGCTATGACGAGATCGTTCTTGTTCGGGACATTCCATTCACCAGCATGTGCGAGCATCATCTGTTGCCGTTTCGCGGTGTCGCTCACGTCGCTTACATACCCGACGGCAGGGTGACTGGGCTGAGCAAACTGGCTCGTGTTGTAGAAGAAGTTTCGCGTCGCCCGCAGGTTCAGGAACGTATGACACAGACGATCGCCGATCTGATCGAGAATCGTTTGGGCAGTAAAGCCGTGGGTGTCATAGTCCGTGCTGAACATTCCTGTATGTCCATTCGGGGAATTCGAAAGACTGGTAGTTCGACCGTGACCAGCACCATGAGAGGTTCGTTCAGGACAGATCCGGCAAGCCGTGCCGAGTTAATGTCACTAATCAATATGCCAGAGTGAAGCAGGCGTGGATTGAGGCAGGTGTTCACCCGGAGAGGTCACATGATTATTCAGAAGCAGTACAAATTCTACGCGGCTCATCGCAACGAGACGTTGCAGGATAAGTGTCGAAATCTGCACGGCCATCGGTACGGCCTGAAGTGTTTCTTTGAAGTCGAACGAGACGGGGACATCAGCACGCTGTTCGGCGACTTTGATGCTCAAATCGAGCCGTGGCTGAAGCAGTACTACGATCATGCGTTGCTGATAAACGTGCATGATACGTTATTTGAATCGCTGCAGCAGCACATGCTCCGGACAGGGGAAGACTTAAGGCTCAAGGTGTTGGAACGGCCAACCAGTGTAGAGAATCTGTGCCATCTGTTGTTCAGCGAGATTACTCAAATGGGGTTTCGCTTGTCTCACATTGAAGTGCAGGAAACAGATACTTCGACAGTGTCATACTGCCGTGAAGACTGGATTCGGGACAACCGGACGCTGACACGCACGACCCCAATCAGAATGCCGGAAACAGTCAGCAGCATTTGATGATGATTGCGGTGGCCGCGAACCATGTTTTAATCACACGGCCACTTGAAATGCCAACCAGTCTTCAAGGTGTCAGCCTGCGAATGGCAGCCACACCGGTCGAGGTTGTATAGATTTCGTAACCGCCAGCATTCACAACGGCAACAGACGCGCCGCTGGAAAGTCGCAGTGTAACTGGCAGAGTTGTGCCCGTCAGGGTCACCCATCTTGTTTGGTAACTTGCTAATGTCTTGGCGGATGTCAAAGAGAATGAGCCGAGGTTGCTGGTGCCAACAAGTAATGTGATTGATTGAGTCGCAGTCCTGTTGTTTGTGAGTGAGAACTTTGTCTGTCCGGTTCGCGCGATCCTCGCCTTCGGACGATAGATCCTCAGATAGCCCGAAACGAGTTTCGTAAGATCTATCGAATCCTTTCTGAGAGTGCGAATCTGATTGAAATTCTGCTGATACACAAAGGTTGGGGCCCCCGCTGTGTTCACCGTGGCAACCACAGATGTGTGCTGAGCAGTTATTGAGGAAGACGTTGGGTAGACGAACTTTGCGTTTCTGTATTGGACGATGTCTCCTGGAAGAAGCTTTGTTGTGGGTTTCGAATCCGTCCACTTACCACTCACAATCGAGATGCTTTTGACGAGCGTCCCCCAGACGTAATCGCCTGCGGCTGGAGAATCTGCTCCGAGGTCCGTATTTGTGAACTCCGCCCCCGATGATCGCAATGCCTCGCTGGCAGCATGAGCACACTCCCCGCCGCCGATTCGAACGCCAACTTTTCCCGCAAGGAACGTGGCGACTTTGGAATTCAGTGTTTGACCGTGACAGGTGGGAGAGAAACTCGCGACAGTCAGCAGAATTGCGATCAATGACAGACGCATTTGGACTGGCTCATTCTTGTAAATTGCGACGATTGGCTCTTCGGAACAGATTGCTGCGGTCCCTGACCGTTTGAGAATCCGACACTATAGCCTTAAGGGATCAGAATTGTCGATGGCAACAGGGTCTGCAATTCTCCAGTTGTTCTTCTGTACCTGTACATAGAGGCGGCAATGGACACGATCAGAGTTGCTGGTGATTCCTGCTCCCCTTATCCTGAATCTCATAGCGATCTGAACTCATAGGAGTTCAAGCTTGGCGTTCTGCAAGGTTTATCCTGCCCACAGTTCTGAAAGCCCTTCGCCAGCCGGAACTAACAAAGGAAACTGTTTACTGAACGGATGCTCTGCGATTCCCGCAAGGCGGCGCAGGGCGTGATGAATATGTTCGGGGCGGATGCGAATACCGGTCTGATCGTTGGTTGTCAGCGTCTTTGCGTCAACTGGCGTCAACTGCTGCTTTTCGTCAGTGGCGCCAATGACTCGATTACCGCCAATTCCGGTTCCCAGAAACATGATGGAATTGATCGACCAGTGATCTTTTCCATTTCCGTTGTTGTATGTCGGAGTGCGCCCCATTTCGCTCTGCATCACTACAACAAGTTGTTCCCGAATCTGTAGATCCTCGGCTCTCTTGAGAACGTAATCAATGCCAGTGAGGAACTCCGGAATCAGCTTCATCTGGTCGGTGTCATTGTTGTTATGACTGTCGAACTGACCGATCGAAAGATTGGCCGAGATGCAGACGCCTGCTTTGAATGATGCCAGAGCAATATCGGCCTGCTGAGCCAATCGCTCACTAGCCTGCTGCTTTGGAATGAATGGCACAACACGCTGTAATGCCTTTGAGTTTACCTGTGCCGAGTACAGCATACTTTGGCTTCGTTCAACTCGCGGAAGCCGGACGGAGGAAACGCGTGCATCAAATTGTTCTTGCAATGCCTTTTCGATGCGGTCTGAGACAAATGGATCGTGATACGGGGCTCGTTTGTTGCCTTCTACGAAGTCGGCTTTTGCCAGCAGGTTTAAAGACTGCAGATAAGGCACTCGCGACATGGGCACCAGATTTCCCGTAGCCGAGTAGTTGCCGAACGTCAGAAATGCGAGAGGTGCGTCTGCTCCATGACAGGCTGCGACGAGTGCTGGGAACGTCGGGAAATTTGTGCTGTCAAGTTTCCCGGTCGCCATATAGCGAGCGCACGGCGTGTGATTATTCACAGACAAATCCAGCCCGTTGAGTGTGCGGAGTTCATTGCCGTATTTTGCAAAGAAGTCCTCGTTGCTCATTCCCTTTTCGATGTGCTTTGCCGTTGGAGCAAAGCGATGCGCTCCCGCCGTAAGAATCTCTCCCTGTTGATAGAGTCGATTGATCCCATCAACTCCCTTGGGATCCATCAGATAGGTTGTGTCCCAGCCACCGGACGCGTTGAAGACGACATAATAGGGTCCTGGATAGCCAGCGGCTTCGGTCTTCTTCAGCTCGTCTGCGCGAAGCAGGCAATCGATACCAATCGGTGCCGCAAGGCCAAGCCCGGCAGCTTTGCACAGATGCAGAAAGTTTCGGCGGAGCATGGAGAGTCTTCCAATCAGGGTTCAGACCGAACAAGGTTTGCGGTGGCCTATCGTTCCGAGTTTGCAGCAGACGCAGGATCGAGATGCAGAGTGCGATTTCGGAAGTCCAGCGAGATCCACCCGGACATTTCATCGGGCGGCAGAATCGTGTCCCATCGGATCAGTTCGGCCGAATCCCATCGCTCCGGAAGAAGCAGTTTGAACTTCCACTCTTTCTGCTCCGACGCACGGCAGATAAATGTGCGTCCGCCAATGAGTGGTTCTGCATTCGCTGGTTCGTAGAGTTCGGCGATGAAACCGTCGCACCAAAGACACTGAAGTTGTGGATTGTCCATAAGACGAAGCTCATGGCTCACGCGATATTCCAAAGCGTCCCAGAATTCTTCCTCAGTCATGATCCCCTCGTCGAGAAAAGCAGAAGCACACAAGCCGCGCCAAGACTACTCGTACAAGAAACTATGTTGCCGCAACAGATAGGTCACAACGCCTCGCCACGCGCGAATGGTGTAGAGGGGGTCTTCGGTGCGAAACTCTTCACGACCTCCGCAAAAATAGGTTTCGCGAGGTTCGAATTGGCCCTGTGCGTTTGCATCGGCAATGATGCCCGTGAACAGTTGAAATGTCCTTTCGATCTCTGGATCCTCCACAACAAGGTCCTGTCCGAGCAGGCGCTGGTGAAGCGAAACAATCGTCTGGCGAATTCGTTGATTCGACATGTCATCACCGGGCACGACACTCGGCTCAATTGATGAGAACAGAAGCCGCTCTGAGGTTTCT
>CAIJTV010000674.1:0-3703 GCA_903823635.1 uncultured Planctomycetaceae bacterium | reverse complement strand
GACAACAGTGTTGATCTGGCCATCATGGTCGACGTCTATCACGAATTCGAGTATCCCTACGAGATGCTGGCAGACATTTCCCGCAGCATGAAGCCGGGTGGTCGAGTTGTCTTTGTGGAATATCGAAAAGAAGACCCGACAGTTCCGATCAAGGAAGTTCACAAAATGTCGCAGGTGCAGGTTCGCCGCGAAGCCGAGCAGGAAGAGTTCGGTCTGAAGTGGACGGAAACCATTCATGTTCTGCCGCGTCAACACATTCTGGTCTTCCAGAAAAAATCTATCGATTGAGTACCACCGGTGACGCGTGACGATATTTATTCGCTCCCGATGAATCGAGTGGGTGAGTTTCAGTTTGACGACCAGGTCGTTCAGGTCTTCCCGGACATGATCGCTCGATCGGTGCCGGGGTATGCCTCGATTCTGTCCATGATCGAACAGCTCGCCAGTCGTTTTGTTCGCCCGGGCACCACGGTCTGGGATCTGGGATGCTCACTGGGAGCGGCGACTCGATTGATTCGTCGTCAGGCCCCGACAGATTGTGTTATCCATGCCGTCGATAATTCGTCAGCGATGATTGAGCGACTGCGAACTCTGCTGCAGGAGTCTTCTGAAACCGGCTGCCCCGTCGAGCTGCACGAGGCCGACCTGCGATCTGTAGAGATTCGAAATGCCTCTTTCGTTGTGCTCAATCTCACATTGCAGTTTCTGCATCCAGACCAACGAAGTCAGGTGATCCAGAAGATCGCCGACGGAATGGAGCCTGGCGGAGCTTTGCTGCTTTCAGAGAAAATCTGTTTCGCAGACCCACAGCAACAAGACCTGCTGACCAACCTTCATCACGACTTCAAGAGAGCCCACGGATACAGCGATCTGGAGATTTCGCAAAAGCGCAGTGCGATCGAAAACCTGCTGATACCAGAGACGCTGGAAACTCATGTTCAGCGAATTCGCGACGCAGGATTTCGCACGGTCGCACCGTGGTTTCAGTGCTTTAACTTCGCGTCGATTCTGGCGGTCAAGTAATCAGGCTTTTCTCGCGAGAATCATCGCTCGCACCGGAGCCGGATAGCCTTCAATGGTTCGCATGGAATCATTGGGATCCAAAAAATCGGCCAGAGATTCAAACGTCATCCAGTCGGTACGACGCTGTTCCTCGAACGTTGTCCTCGCCACATCAATGACTTGGATGTCTTTGAAGCCGCATCGCCGGAGCCAAAGCTGAAGCATCGGCACCGAGGGAATAAACCAGACGTTGCGCATCTTGGCGTAACGGTCTTCCGGAACGAGAACTTCCTGCCGGGAACTTTCGATGACAATCGTCTCCAGAACCAATTGACCGCCGGGGGCAAGTGATTCCCAAAGAGATCGGAGATGATCGATCGGACTGGTCCTGTGGTACAGAACACCCATGGACAGCGTCACATCGAAAAGGTTGAGACGTTCCGGGAGATCAGCGTCAGTCAGTGGCAAAACATAATGAGTACAGTTCGGTCCGGCATACTTTCGAACGGCTTCAAACTGCATCAGGAACAGGAGGAACGGATCCAGCCCCAGCACCAGACGGGCTCCGCTGTGAAGCATTCGCCAGCCGTAGTATCCGTTGCCGCAGCCCACATCAAGGACCATCCGATTTCGCAGCTCCAGATGCGGCGCCAGACGATCCCATTTCAGACATGATCGCCACTCGGTATCGATTGCCACACCGAAGAAATCGAACGGTCCCTTTCGCCATGGGTGCAAAGCACGCAGAGAGGCCTCCATCGCCGCTTTCGATGTTTCCGGCGAATCCCCTTCAATGGCCACAGCGTTCTTCGCTGCATTAAGCGAAGCATTATCAATAGAGGGCAAGGACTCCAGAGCCTGAATCCACTCCGCCAGTTTTCCATGCCGCTCGGACGACAGGGATTCCTCGGTCTTCTTTTGCAGCGCACGAGCCCATTCTCCGCGCCCCAATGAAGTCAATTCGTCATACAGTCCCTGGCGATCAAAGTGAGACACAAAAGCATCCTGTCACAAACCGAACAATCAAGGCCGCATTGCAATCATCAATAATCGGACCGGCAGACGTCACTCAACAGAAAACGCTCGACACAGAAATGATTTTGATTCTGCGTCGAGCGTTTATTCTTCGGGCGGCACCAACGGAGGCCGGGTGTTTGAGCGAGCGAGGCCCGGCTCAGCGGAGTCTTGGAACTTCCATAAGCTGTGGCTTCACATCGAACAGCCAGGAGTAGTCCGGCAACTGATTGGCCTTCGGAATCTTCGGGACAGTAAAGGTCTCCCCGGTCAATACATCGTCTCCTGTCTTCGGATGGCGAATCATTTTTCCACCGAATTTTGTTGCCAGCAGACGGACCTGCGGATCATCTTTGCTGTCGAAAGAACCCACCAACACCAAGGACTGATACTTGTCGTGATACACCCATGCGTCAAAATTGGTGTCGTAACCATGCTTCTTTGCATTACGCATTTTTTCTGTGAGGAACATCGCATTCTCAGCACACACATCCAAACTCTTGCCAAAGTTCTTCTCAAAGAAGCCGAGCGCTTTGGATGACTTGTCGTTGCCGACCTGCATGACACTGCTGCCCTTGAAGGTCGCAACAATCAGAGAGTATTTGCCCTTGTTCTGCAACAGGGAGTACTTTTGCCCGGAGTTCAGTTCCACAATCATGTCGTCTTCTTCAGCATCGCGAACAGTGCCCGCATAAAGAGGATTCACCGTCATGAACGCTCGACTGAATGCAGAAGGCCGCCCGGGAGTCTGCGGAAGAATCCCGCCACTCTTCGGATCCGTCAGAAAGCCGGGGTTAAACTGTTTCTTGATGTAAGTCATCGCATCCTTAGCTTTCGGATCGTCGCTGGATGCAAAATTTCCGGCCATCACGGAGATATAGCCATGCTGCGCAACGTAGCGGCGACCATTGTTCTCAGTGGTGCTCGGAGAACTGATCTCCGCAACCTGTTCATCCTGAGAGAATGTATAAGCCGGGATGCCCTCCTTACGCAGTTCGAACACGATTGCGTCAGCCGCTTCCCAGGCCGACATGCCACCTTCGACACGCCGAGTTTCATCGTCAACATCGCGAATCGCTGCGACCATGATCATCCAGGGACCATGATTCTTCGCCAGTTTGTATCGCTTGCCTTTGACTGGCTTTTCGATTTCAGCGCTCAGACTTCCCGTGAGGCAGATCAGCGCCAGCAGGCAGATCGTCAATGTTCGGAGAATTTTCATCCTGAGATCCTTTTCAAGATGCACGACTTATCTGTCAGAACTCGCTCGAGATTGAACGCGTACCGACCATTCCAAGTTTTGCACAGAGCGACGTGAGTACCGCCCGGAAGCGGCGAGTATGCCACGAGCGGGTATCCGAGGATAAGCCAATTCCCCATATTTCTGGGTCTGCACCGTTGCGGAGAAAGACGGTCGCACCAATTCTCGGCAACATTTGCCGGATCAGTTCCAGCAAATCATTCTGGAGCAGCAAGTTCTGCCGACGCAACCGCATTCAGAACAGCAACCCAAAAGCTTTAAATACGCATGCCTACGCTACCGGCACTCTCAGTCGATCTCTTCAGAGACTTCTACTTTTAGAGAACCACAGGCTTTAGAGAACCACAGGCTTAAGGAGCAATCCAGCCTGTTGACTTCAGCCGTCCCTCGATAAGCTCGAAACTTGCCCGAAGATGGCCGGACTGG
>CAIJTV010000673.1:0-3680 GCA_903823635.1 uncultured Planctomycetaceae bacterium | reverse complement strand
CTGCGACAGACGGTGGCTCATATTCGTGGTTTGAAGGAGAAGGGGATCGAGTATTCGATTGAAGTCTCCGGTAAACGCGGTACGAAGTTCATGAACTTCCAGAAGATTGCTTACGCACAGTCTTATACGCACTTTGAAGATCAGCCAAAGTTCGAAGAAGTCGAAGTGTTGGCTGGTCGTTACGTAGAAGATTACATCGCTGGACGAATTGATCGTCTTGATGTGGCTTACACGCAGTTTGTTTCTTCGTCGAAGCAATTTGCCGTGGTTGAGTCGCTGCTTCCGATTGCCAGCCTTGGTGGTACGGCCGGAGCAAAAACTGAGGCTGAAGTGGACTACGAGTTTCTCCCGTCCGCTCAGGAGATTCTGGCTGAGATTGTGCCGGCCGCATTTCGTGCCAAGTTGTTTAAGTGCTTCCTTGATGCAGCGGTCAGCGAGCAGATTGCTCGTATGGTGGCCATGAAGGGTGCGACAGAGAACGCAGACGAGATGGCAGGCAGTCTTAAGCAGCAGTACAACCGCGCTCGTCAGGCCGGGATTACTTCGGAACTGGCGGAAATTATCGGTGGTGCCGCGGCACTGGAGTAATCAGGTTTCAGGTCAGTTGGCTGGTGGGTTTACTCGCCTCAACTGAAGTCAACTTGAAGCGATCAAACGTTAAAAGATAAGCAGAGCGTCAGGCATGAAGTGGCTGGCTCTCGATGAATTTTTTGTCAATTTCGTGTACGGGGCAACTGACCCATGAGTGTCACTGCAGTAAACGGTAAGGTTTCCCAGGTAATCGGCTCAACATTCGACGCCGAGTTTCCTGAGGGACATCTGCCTGCGATTTATAACGCCCTCAAGATCGAAGAAGTGATCAAGGGCAATCCGGTTAAAGTGACCGGTGAAGTTCAGCAGCATCTGGGCGGTGGCCGTGTTCGTTGCGTTGCTCTGGGAAGCACCGACGGCATGCGTCGCGGCATGGATGTGATTGATACTGGCAAGCCTCTTTCAGTTCCTGTAGGCAAGGGAACTCTCGGACGCGTGTTCAACGTGCTGGGAGAACCGATTGACGGTCGCGGCGATGTTCCTCACGAGGAACGTTGGCCGATTCACCGCGATCCCCCACCTTTGGAAAGCCTCAGTGCCAAGACGGAAGTCTTCGAAACGGGGATCAAGGTTGTTGACTTGCTGACTCCGTTCGTCCGCGGTGGTAAAGCGGGACTCTTCGGAGGGGCCGGTCTGGGCAAGACTGTGATTCTGACCGAGATGATTGCTCGTATCGCGAGTGCTCACGGGGGTTACTCTGTGTTCGCGGGCGTGGGCGAACGAACTCGTGAAGGAAACGACCTCTGGCTTGAAATGCAGGAAACAGAGATCGGTACAACCGGTCGTCATGTTATCGAACAGACCTGCATGGTGTTCGGTCAGATGAATGAACCACCGGGAGCTCGTCTTCGAGTTGCCTTGTCAGCTCTGACGATGGCTGAATGGTTCCGTGATGCAACTGGATCTGACACGCTGTTGTTCGTAGACAACATTTTCCGCTTCTCACAGGCCGGTTCGGAAGTGTCTGCTCTGCTGGGACGTATGCCTTCTGCGGTAGGTTACCAGCCGACACTGGGCACAGAACTTGGTCAGCTTCAGGAGCGAATTACTTCAACGAAGAGCGGAGCCATTACTTCGGTACAGGCGGTTTACGTTCCTGCGGACGACCCGACTGACCCGGCTCCTGCGACTGCGTTTGCTCACCTTGACGCGTTCATCTATCTGGAACGAAAGATCTCCGAAAAGGGGATTTATCCGGCGATCGACCCGCTGGCGTCTTCCAGTCGAATTCTTGACCCACAGTATGTTGGTCAGCGTCACTATGATGTGGCTCGCCGCGTTCAGAGAACTCTGCAGCGTTACCGCGAACTGCAGGACATCATCGCGATTTTGGGTGTTGATGAGTTGAGCGAAGACGACAAGATGGTGGTACACCGTGCTCGTCGTATCGAGCGATTCCTGTCTCAGCCGTTCCTTGTTGCGGAAGTGTTTACCGGCAAGGCGGGTAAGATTACTCCGCTGGCTGATACGATTCGCAGCTTCGAAGAACTGTGTGACGGCAAGTGGGACCACTTGCCAGAATCAGCATTCATGTACGTGGGTGCGATCGAAGAAGCTGAAGAACAGTACAAGAAGATGCAGCAGGCTTAAGGTCAGGATAAGTTCTTGTAAAAGCCGGATTTACTTTTGGCTCAGCAGCAGGACTTAGAGTGACTAACAGAAGAACACGGACTTGAAATGGCAGAGCTCAGCTTAGTTCTTGTGACTCCGGAACGAACATTGTTCGACAAGCCAGTTGCGTCGATTCGTGTTCCGTTATTTGACGGGTCGGCTGGTTTTTACCCTGGTCGTGCTCCTTTGGTAGGGCGATTGGGGTTGGGCGAACTGCGTCTGACCGATTCTTCTGGTGCTTCAGAGTCATACTTCATTGATGGCGGATTCGTGCAGGTCAAAGGATCTGTTGTTTCTGTTCTGACCAATGGGGCTACTCCGGTGGCAGAAATCAGCCGCAAGGCCGCCGCAGCGAAGATCGAAGAAGCGAAAGCAATTCGAGCGAAGAGTGACGAAGAATTCGCAATCGCGGCCCGCCGGCTTGAGAAAGCTCGGAAGATGCTGGTACTTGCAGGTAAAGATTAATTCGGGTCGGACCATTTTGTGGTCGGCGATCTTAATGTAGAATCCTGAAGCTCGGTCCTGATTGCAGGCCCGGGCTTTTCTTTCATTCACGCGGTTGTTTTTTGATTGAAGGTCGGAGTCAAACGATCATGAACAAGTTTGATCCACGCATTGATGATCTGGTGATGGAAACCCGAACTCAGTGGGATCCTTCCGTCGGCAATCTGTCAGATGAAGATCGTCGTTGGGTTTCCAAAGCGATCCATGAGCAACCTCAACTGGCGTCTCAGATCGCTTACGAGCGCAGCCACACTGGGTTCACTCGGACAATTACAGTCAAGCTGGAGGATATTCAGCGACTGTACGTCAGCCGTCGTTGATCCTCCTACGGTGGAGTTGGCCCCTGAGGGAATGCTCGCGATGAGCTGTTGTCAGTTCGAAGGCAACTTTGTGAAGCCTTCCTGATGCAAGTGGCCCCGATCAGATCTGCCCCTCAAGACAAACGACCAGTCGTCTGTTTTTCGCAGGGACAGCCGCATCGGTTTAGAGCTCTGTGGGTTTAAAGCAAGCGGGGTCCAGTCAGAGCGAGTTTGAGAGATCTACCCACAGAATCCGGAACTTGCCCTTCAGCCGATTTTTGAGGACTGACACCTTGCAGCCTCCCATCCCCTACGGTGAAGAGTTCGTGAGGCATCTGACTACACTGAGCAGGCAGACTCCTTTCAACTACAAGGACCTGCAGCAGATCAAAGCGATGAACCGTGAGGATCTGGCGGAGCGATTGAAATCTGAGTGCCCGCAGATCGCTGAGTTTGTGCTTTTGAACTCAGCACGGGATGTCGCTGAGCGAGTTCATCAGAAGAGGATGGAACTTGCTGCGGCGGCTTCTCGCGGGGCGGGGGCTCACGGGGCTGTGTCTTTGCTGGAGTTTGTCGTTCAACTGTTTTCTGCCACGGTTTAACGCGGCCCGGGTGTAGTCGCGGATGATTGTTAACCTGGGAGGGCGAGGCTCCTGCCGAGCCACTGCACTGCGG
>CAIJTV010000672.1:0-2283 GCA_903823635.1 uncultured Planctomycetaceae bacterium | reverse complement strand
GGAGGCACAGAGGCACGGAGTGAATCGCAAGGCGGTGTTCCCAGCAGCAACTTAATCTGGAGTGTGTTTTATCTCTGTGCCTTTGTGCCTCTGTGAGAAAACATACCACGCGCAAAGTTGTGAGGAGAATTACAGTGCGGTGTGCCTGCAATTAATAGAATTCTGCAGCTCGATTTCGCCTTTGCGTCTCCGCGTCTTTGCGTGAAAAAATGTCTCACGCGAAGCCGCAAAGACACTAAGGGAATCGCAGCGACTTATGCCCCGGGAAAAAAGTCGTCTGAGTTACTCGGCTTTACACTCGGTTGGTACTTTCACCTGGATCGCGCCGTCCTCAACTCGGACTTCGTAGCAGGCACTTCGAATCTTGCTGCGAGAATTATCGAGCCAGGTGCCGTCCTTCAGGCTGAATCGCCATGCGTGCCACGGGCACATGACAGCGTCGTCTTCGACATGCCCATCCGCAAGTGACGCCCCCATGTGCGGGCAAAAGTCGTTGATCGCCAGGTAACGACCCTGAGACAGGAAGACGCCGACCATTGTGCCATTCACGGCAAAGGATCGCCCCTGTCCTTCCGGGATGTCGCCAACCTTTGCGACCGACTGGAATTCTGACATATCTTATTTCTTTGCACGGTATGAAGTAAGAAGCACCAACAAGGCCGATAAAGGCACCCATCTCGGCGTTCATTCGGTTGATTTCGAGATCTCTGCGGGAGCCCGTCCCGGTTTTGTCACCCGTTCTGAGGAGCAATCCGCGGGTTACATCATTTGGAGTCATGATTCAATCGTGGACGCGAACAGAATGGTATTCTCCGCCTCAATGCCGGGATTCTGAGCCTCAGGACGCGAATGTCAAACGGAGAATGGCCACGATTCCACCCGAAAAGACAACCATGAAGACCGGGAAAATGCTACAATCCACGTCCGGAAAAGTTCTCAGTATTGTCCCCGAAAGTCGTGACCATGTTTGCCGATCGAGTCATTCTGTATTGTCGCGGAGGCGATGGCGGCAACGGCTGCAGCAGTTTTCGTCGTGAAGTGTTTGTCCCTCGCGGTGGCCCCGATGGTGGCGACGGCGGCAAAGGCGGCGACGTTATTCTCAAGGCTGATACCAATCAGGGTTCCCTGGGCAACCTCGTTGGCCACAGACACTGGAACGCAGAACGCGGTGAGCACGGCCTTGGGGCACTTTGCAGCGGCAAACGTGGAAAATCCACACTAATCCTGGTTCCGCCCGGGACCCTGATCAAGGATCTGAAACACGGTCACGTGCTGAAGGATCTTCAGAATCACGGCGACAGTGTCATCCTTTGTCATGGTGGTCGAGGTGGACGAGGCAACACGCGGTTTGCCACTCCAACCAACCGCGCGCCACGCGAATCAGAAGCGGGCCATCCCGGCGACTATCGTGAGGTCATTCTTGAACTCAAGGTGATTGCGGACGTCGGTCTCGTTGGAAAACCGAATGCCGGCAAGTCAACTCTGCTGAGCCGCGTCTCTCGGGCAACTCCGGAAATCGCCGACTATCCCTTCACGACAAAGTATCCCAATCTCGGGCTGGTTCATGTCGGCTACGACAATGAGTATGTGCTCGCGGACATTCCCGGCTTGATCGAAGGCGCACACGCTGGTGCCGGGTTGGGGCACGAGTTTCTGCGACATGTGGAAAGAACGCGTTTGTTGGTCCATCTGGTGGAGCCGGATCCGATGGACCAATCTGACCCGCTGGATAACTATACTCAGATCCGTGAGGAACTGCGGTTGTACGATCAGTCATTGGCCGAGCGTCCGGAAATCATCTGCGTGACCAAAGCAGAACTGCCGGATGCTGCAACTTGTGCAGAATTATTGCGCGAAGTCACCGGGAAGGACGTATTTCTGATCTCAGCGGTCACAGGAAAGGGTCTGCCGGAGTTAAATCGGCTGATCATTCAACGGTTGGCTGCATTGAAGTTAGAAAATGAATCCGCACCAGTTCAGAATACCCAACCGCAGGTTGATGCTGCTGTCTCAAATGGCGTCTCTGAACCAACGGAGACGGTTCAGTAGTTCCGTTTACAGGTTCATACCAAGGCCATACGAGGGCCATTTCGTTTAGAGAGCCTCGATACTTATGGCTGTTGATTTACGTTTGTGGTCCCGTCTTCAGGCGGTTGCCGGAAATACTGTGCCCGGCAAACTCCGGCCGACGCCAGAGCTGCAAGCGAGTGGAAAGAAGATTTGCAGGAAGGTCTTATGAAAGTTCTGCTCGCCAGCCCCCGTGGATTCTGTGCCGGGGTCAAT
>CAIJTV010000671.1:0-2541 GCA_903823635.1 uncultured Planctomycetaceae bacterium | reverse complement strand
CTTACCCGGAGGATGGTCAGCTTTAAGCCTTGGAAACACATTGTGGTTGTCTTTCAGGTGTGATCGCCAACGTAAGGTTTTGTTGTCAACGCGGATAAACACTTTGTAAAGAGCGTTTGGCGCAACATGATGGATGAATAAAAATTAATCTATGAAAGTGTTGAGGAATTACATCATCGTCGAGCAACGGCGCAGGGTTTGCATTCTTTATCGCCTTGACGAATCACGAATTCGCTCATTCTTCATGGCCAACGATATCGCTACTGTTCTGATCCACGATCAGCTTGAGATCCCCTCCTCGCGCCTGATGATACCTGCCATTCCTAACTCGACCAATCCGCCTTCCTGGCTGCGATGGTTTGTCAATGACGCCGTTCGCGGTGTCGTGGATCGCCACGTTACCGCGCCGATTGGATGCCACTTCTTCCACGACATCGATTTGGATTCGTGGGAGGTGTCGTTATTCGTTTCTCGAACAGAAGTTTGCGGCGGTCCGGCCGATGGTCGACAAGTACCATCAGGACTTCAGATAGACATTCTTGCTGTCTGTGCAGCATTTGATTCACCTCCCGCCATTTACTGGCAGGCCGAAAAGATTGCTCATGATGATGAGTTAGGAAATCATCTGTCCTTTGAGGGAGTGGCTCGCGGTTCGAACGTCTGGCTTCGAATTCTGCAAAATCCTCCTGATTGGGCGGGGCCCGGTTGGCTAGTGCATGCAAACACAGGCAGCATTGAAGACGTTTGGTAACGACGACGTATTGACCACTCTGCTATAAACGGGATCAATCGGCTCGCATCGTCTATTTTTGGCACCGGGAACAGAAAAAAGTGGCCCGTTGTGCCTGAACAATCCGCTGGATCTCTGCTTTGCCGCAGGTGAAACATCGGGTTCCCGCCTTTTGGTAAACGCGATGGTGATTCTGGTAGCTGCCATCTTTGTTTAAGGCATTCCGATACGTACCGTCGTTCAGTGTTGAGCCTTCATATTGAATAGCCTCATTCAAAATATGATGCGTCGCTTCGTTGAGCTTCGCAATCTGCTTTACGCTCAAAGTTGCAGCGCTGCGAAGCGGACTGATTCCTGAGCGATGCAGGATCTCACTGGCGTAAAGGTTACCAATTCCAGCGACCAGAGATTGATCCAGTAAAGCGACTTTGATTTCGCGCGCTGTTTTTGAAAGTCGGCTTTGCCATTGCTGTTCGGTGATTGCTAACGCGTCGGGACCGAGTTTAAGTCGCAGGTCCACGAGTTGATCGGGCGTAAGCAGTGACAGCGTCCCCAATCCTCGACGGTCCCAGAATTCCATCTGGCGGGCACGATCTGGCGAGGGTTCAAAATGCCACACGACGCGGCGGTGTTCGGCAGTCGGAGGCTCTGAAACCAAAAGCAGACCTGTCATGCGAGGTTCGACGACGACAGTTTCTCGCGAATCGAGTTCCAGCAGAATTCTTTTGGCCAGTCTCTGAACGTTTTCAATGCAACGGCCCTTAAGTCGCTGCACGACGGTTTCTCGCTCCGGTGATACGGAGATCGGCTTTCGCTCACACCGGACGAACTCCACGGAAGAAATGGTTCGACCGCTACAATCGTTACGGATGCCTCGAACCATCGTTTCGACTTCCGGGAGTTCGGGCATCGCTTGACCCTTGGGTGACAGGAATCAGGATTCACCAGCAGTTGGCAACGGGAAAACGCTCAATTGGTCAGGACTGCGGCTTTGTTTGGATGAGAGGCGGGAATGGTCTCCAGTCGCCGCATTGGGTGCAAGGAGCACCGTTTGGGATCCTCAAAATCCGGCAACCTGGTTGTGGACTGGCGACGGATGGTCTGCTCCACATAGACAGGAGCCTGCTGGCCGATTTTCCGCGTGTCGAATTGGCCAGCACCTCAACGCGCTACTGATTGAATCAAGTGTGGCGTGTTTTCTTTGAACGGCGAGCCCGAGGCGGAGACGAAACCGGGTGAAGACGCCTGCTACTGGCCGTTGAACGGTTCACTCAACAGCCCGTTAACCTTACGGTGGAGAACGAAAGTCCGGAAATGCTGCGTCCATTTGGCACAGCCGGTTCGATTGGAACGGCCAATGGATACGGGAGAACTGGTACGTCGAGGAATTAGAGGAATCTTCTTGACGCTGAGTGTCCGCACGACGATCCTAGACAAAGGTTTTTCATGCCGTGTGCGGGCGTGTGCGCAGTTTTTGCTGTCATCCGGGAATCTCCTGGATTTCTGTCCGTACTTCGTTCGGTTCTTTATGAGGTCATCCAGATGCCACTGTTTGATTCCGTCTCCGGTTTAAGTCCTCGACTCCGACGGTTCCTGCGAGGAGGCGTGACGTTCGCCTTCGGTTGTGCGGTCCTTGCGTCGAGCGGTGTGGCCGCAGCGGGTGAAAGGGATAAGCCAGTCACTGCCGGGATGGAGTCTTCCCGATTGAGGTTGGAAGCACGTCTGGCCGCGGAGGAGGGCGATTTCCGGAAAGCAGCCGAGAATCTTGAAGCAGCCGCTTTGAAAGCCGGGGACCGAAAAACAGCCGACCG
>CAIJTV010000670.1:0-2657 GCA_903823635.1 uncultured Planctomycetaceae bacterium | reverse complement strand
GGCTTGGCCTAAGATCAGCTGCTTCGTTTTCAAAGCTGTCAGCAAAAAAACACTGGATCGAGAATATCTCAAATTCGTCCGTCTTCAGTGTTACGTAGATGTTCCCCCAAAGGTTCCGGCTGATGCTCTTAACCAGTCCATTCACTTGCAATTCTTTTCCCTTGTACTTCCTGTCAGCGCCAATGTCGTTCGCTTTGTATTCGGAGAACAGCTGGTATGCCGTGGTCTGTATTACGGCATCCGCACTGATTTGACCGCTTGTTGTTGTGTTGCTTTTGCCTTGGCCAATAATCTCACGGGTTGATGCTGAAGTCTCGTCCCCTCTTGGTACAACACTCGCAAGGAGTATCAGTGCTCCAATCGAGACGCCTGTCCAAATCCACTTCGAGCGATGATTCAATCGAGGGTTCAGCCACACCAGTAAGATGCCGATCGGCCAGCAGAAGATGGTTAGAAACGCAGCAAGCGGCAGTCGTTGCCAAAGTGGCCCTTTTTCGTGAGAAGACATTGCTGCAATCTGCTCGTCCAGCTTTGCGATTTCTTCGAATGCCGATGTGATCGGCGACACAAGCTCTGGTGAACCTGCCGATGTCCCATGTGACTCGAAGGCTTTCTTCCCGAGTTCCCGGATTGATTCGTCTCGTTGATAGCTGAGCTTCGTCGTCTGCCCTTTTGCCTGTAGTTGAGCCGCACCAGTTTGCAGTTTGCCTTTGATGTCCGTCGCCTGCGGTCGTTCCCTGGCAGTTGTAGCAATCTTGCTGATCTCATCATTCGTGGCTGTGATTTGCTGAAAGAGAACGCTCAGCTCGTCCTGGAATCGCTCGCTCGAAAAAACGTCTTTCCCCAATGTCAGGTACGCCTTGGGCAAGATCAATTGAGTAATCTGCGTTTTGCGTACATGGGCCGATGCGAGTTCTTTCGCCTGCTTCGCCGTACTCATAATGTCCGCTAACCCAGTCTGCATCGTCTCAGCAGCTTTGGCCGTGGACTGATGCAATTTGCTGACTTCTGGACTATTCGTCGGGGACGATGGATGCACCGAAGTTTCAGGATTCAACTGCGGCAGTGGTGGAGGCGTTCGTGCTTCAGACAGTTCTGCGGAAAAGAGTCCTGCGATCGTGCCTGCCTGCCGCCAATCAGAGCTTTCCGCTGGACGCACCATGTCTGACACATGCAGTATGCCAGTTAAGGCCATTTGCTTCACTTCGTCAGAAGTGAGCGGTCCTCTTGTGTTGTCACCACGACTCACAAACCACTTTTTTGACATTGTCAGCTCACATTGCTTCTGCGCAGATGCCCATGAAAAAGATCGGACGATACGGTGAATTGAACTAGCCAGGACTTGTTTTCATCTCACTGAGACCCGCTGGATCGCTGCTTTTACTGGGTAAGCGACAGTGGAGCAGAAACAGGCTCACGAAAATTGCGCCAATCTCAGGACTCTGCCAAAATCCCCCATCGTGATATACAGTCCTCCATCTCTGGAAAGATTCTGCGGCAAATATGAGCCGATCTTCCGAGCATTGTCGCTTATTGATTTAGTGACTTCGCAAGCAGACTTTCCGCTTGCGAATTGGGATGACCAGTATGCCGCACACAACGGATCTTCACCTCCATCTCAAGGATCTCGTCAATGGATCATCTGAGGCCCGTGAGAACCTGATTGAGCACTCCTGTGAGCGTTTGCGGCGGTTATCGAGTCAAATGCTCAAACGTTTTCCATCTGTACAGCGATGGTTGGAGACTGACGATGTGCTGCAAGCCTCATTGCTTCGACTACACAGAGCCCTGGCAGCGGTCCACCCAATGACTCCGCCAGAATTTTACGGACTTGCAGCAACCCAAATTCGAAGGGAACTTCTGGATCTTGCCAAGCGGTTCAACGGACCGCATGGAGTCGGAGCCAATCATCACTCGGACTCCGGGCCAATGGTCAATGGACAAAGGAGTCTTAACGCTGAACCTGGAGATCTTGAATCCTGGGCTCGCTTTCATGAAGCCGTGGATTCTTTGCCGGACGAACAGCGAAAAGTTGTCGAACTTCTGTGGTACGAAGGATTCAGCCAACCTGAAGCAGCCGATTTGCTTGAGGTTTCACTGGCCACGGTGAAGCGACGCTGGGCATCGGCAAGGTTGATACTTTGTGAAACACTGGAAGAATGGGTAATGGACTGATGGAAGATGAAGCAAACCAACTCTCTGACCTTCTTCTCGCATGGGAAGAAGCATGGGAGCAGGGGACTGACTTAGCGGCAGCCGAACTCTGCAAAGATGCGCCTGAACTGATTCCCCAGCTTGAGCAACAGATTGCACGGCTGAAGAAGATGGCGTGGATGTCGAAGACTGCTGATACAGTCGATCTCATTGAGCCTGATCTTTTGATTGGTCAGATCCTGGCCGATCGATACCGAATCGAGTCGTTCGTCGCTTCTGGTGGATTCGGAAGAGTCTATCGAGCGTTCGATAATGAGCTTCAGCGTCATGTTGCATTAAAGCTTGCTCGGATAGATCGATCTCGGTCGACCGACTCGTTACTGCACGAAGCTCGAAGAACAGCAAAACTGCGTCACCCAGGAATCGTGTCTGTCCATGATGTTGCAAAGCATGATGGTTCTGTTTTCATTGTCAGCGATCTGATTGAGGGACGTAGTCTTGCC
>CAIJTV010000669.1:0-2203 GCA_903823635.1 uncultured Planctomycetaceae bacterium | reverse complement strand
GATTGTTGCAGGAGGAGTCTACGACCTGTCTACCGGACTCGTGACCGCCGTGGATGTCGCAGTCAATTAGCTGGACAACGCCATGTTTGAAGAGTTGGAATCACCGAAGTTGCCTTTTGATCAATGATTGCCGCGTGAACGCAGCCCCTTCTCCCCCTCACCCCGGCCCTCTCCCCCAATTTTTTGCAAGAACGCTGACATATGAGATCACGCTGCATCCGCAAAAAAAATCGGGGAGAGGGGGCAACATGGTGCTGTCCAGCTATACTGCTCCGTGAAGATTCTGGTTAGATGAAGATACCGGTCCGTGCGGTGCTGGCAATTGCCAGTACCGCCGGATGTTTGATTTTTCGCTCGGCGGAGATCGCGAAGAATTGTTCGCGGACTCCTTCGAGTTCCCCGATCAGTTCCACTTCATGCTGTCGGCACATCTCATCTGATAGCGCCATTGCTCCTGGGAAGATACCTTCTCCGGTCTGGCCAAACGCTTTCATCAGAGCCGTGTCATCGAACTCAGCGCGGAGTCTGGGGTGGAGATCTGCTTTCTCCAGCCAGGTGTCAATCGCACGGCGGACGGCTGACGTCCGTCGAGGCAGCAGGAACGGCGCTCCGTTCAGCGACGCAGGGAACCCCTTCCTGTACTTCTTTGCAATTTCTTTTTGAGCAAACAGGCCAATCGTTGAATCACCAAGCAGATGATTGTACGCGCGGACTTTTACAGCCGCAGTGACCGGGACGTCAGAGAGCACGATGTCCAGATTGTGCAGCATCAACTCACTGAGTAATTCCTCCAGAGAGTCCTCCACACAGACAAGCTGCAGGTTCTCTGAAAGTTGCAAAGCAGGCTCCAGTAGTCGACGAGCCATCAGCTTGGGCATTACATCCACAACGCCCACTGTAAATCGAACCGGCTTACCGACAACTGGGTGACCTTTGAGCGTATCCATCAGCTCTCGGCCCAGCGAGAAGATTTCGTCGGCGTACCGATAGACTGTCTTGCCTGTGTCTGTCAGTTGCAGATTTCGGCCGGATTTCTGAAAGAGCTTCTGCCCGAACGACTCCTCCAGACTGCGCAGTTGAGTACTGATGGCCGGCTGGCCAATATGCAGTTTCTCGGCCGCTCGCTGAATTGTGCCTTCGCGAGCGACCATCCAGAAATACAAAAGATGGTGGTAGTTCATCCAGTCCATGAGTGCATGTTACTTCAATTTAATCAATGGATCAACACACAAGTTTTGATTAGTCAAATGTGATTGGCAGCGTAGACTTAAGACGATGGATGTTTGCAGTTCGCTTCTCGGGAAGTGTAGCAGTCAAGGAGATTGTGTCATGGTTCGTGAAGAGCATTCAAGTGCTGTTTTAGGGCAGGAGGGGTTGGGACCGTTATCGTCCGGGGAGCTTGTGGGCTCGTCGGTTGCAGCGGTAAGGCCACCATCCACTTCGGATCGCCGAACTCGGGCAAGAATCAGGGACTTGGACCGAGCGACCAGCAGAACTCGACAGAGTCAGCGGAGGTTTCTGATTCAACTGCAGGCAAAGTCTGATGGGGATGTCCGAGGTGAATTGCAACGATATCGAGAAAGCATGATCAACAGTCAATGGTCCGCGCGAGTTGTTGACTGGGATTAGTTGGCCGTTGAGAAAGATGCCTGAAACTCTCGGGTGGTACACATTGGCCGTATTTCAGTGTGACCCGCAAAGTTTCAGACATCTTCTTCAACACGCTGCTGATCTCTTCCATAACTATCCAGTCTGAATGCGTTATGTCGCAAGCCGTCCCGAGAATCTTTTAAGGCAATGAAATAACTTCAGTGGCGATTATCTGTGAGCGATCTTTGCAGGTTGCTTCTGAAACTTCAGCCAGTGCGGGTTTGTCAGCGAAGTTCATTCAACTGACGGTTTGCGTCGTTACGCCACAGGCTTCTTTTTTAACTGCGTTACCTTTTCAATCGCTGAATGACTTTTTGTCCTCAATTTGGAGAAGATCATGGAGATCCAGATTCTTGGCCGCAACGTTTCGTTGAGCGCTTCTCAGCAGGAACTTGTTGAACGACGTACTCAGTATGCTCTGAATCGATTCTCATCTCAGGTCCGGACGGTGCAGGTGACTCTGAGTGACGTGAACGGTCCAAAAGGGGGGAGCGACATACTGTGCCGCTTCAAGGTGCTGCTGCGGAAGAGAGGCGAAGTTCTGGTCGGAGAT
>CAIJTV010000668.1:0-2115 GCA_903823635.1 uncultured Planctomycetaceae bacterium | reverse complement strand
TCTCGAGCTTATCGAGTACTCGCGCTGGCCTATCGGGTTCAGACTTCATCGGAGGCTGAAATCAATGAAGAATCCGGACTCGTGTTTGCCGGCCTCGTGGGCATGATCGATCCTCCCCGCGATGAAGCGCGAGTGGCGGTGGAGAAGTGCCGTGTTGCCGGAATTCGTCCGGTCATGATTACTGGCGACCATCCGGAGACGGCTCTGGCGATTGCAAGAGAACTGCATATCGCTGATGACCAGAGTCGTGTTATGTCGGGGCGGGAGCTGGATGCAGCTACAACGGAGCAATTGGAGAAAGATGTCGAATCGGTTTCGGTGTTCGCGAGAGTTTCAGCGGAGCACAAGCTTCGCATTGTGAAAGCGTTGAAGGCTCGTGGTCAGATCGTTGCCATGACCGGAGATGGAGTGAATGATGCTCCGGCTGTGAAGGCGGCTGATATCGGCATCGCGATGGGCGTCACCGGGACAGACGTCACGAAAGAAGCGTCCGATATGATTCTGATGGACGATAATTTTGCGTCCATTGTCAGTGCCGTCGAAGAAGGGCGAGGCATCTTCGACAACATTCGGAAGTTTATTCACTTTCTGTTGTCCTGTAACACCAGCGAAGTCCTGCTGATGTTTATTGCTGCTCTGGCCGGTTGGCCGGTTCCGTTGATGGCCATACAAATTCTTTGGATCAATCTGGTTACAGACGGATTGCCAGCCCTGGCACTGGGGATGGAGCCTCCAGAGAAAGATATTATGAATCGTCCTCCACGGTCTCCGGAGCAGGCGGTACTGACGAAGCAAAGTGGATTACGGATTCTGTGTCATGGGCTGTTGATGGCCAGCGTGACATTAGTGGGCTTCTGGCTGGTCTATAAGGGCGAAGAAACACAACTCGCGCGGGCTCGCACGGTAACATTTGGGGTAGCAGCCTTCTCGCAGTTGTTCTTTGCGTTTGGCTGTCGGAGTCATCGCAACACAATGCCTGAGCTCGGAGTCTTCTCGAATCGTTCTCTATTCGGCGCTGTGGTGGTTTCGGTGCTGCTGCAACTGGGCATCATGGCCATTCCGTGGACCCAAACGGTCTTTGATGTGGCAGGACTTTCGTCATGGGAATGGTTACTGATTTTTCTGCTGTCCGTGATCCCTGTGACCTTGATCGAACTATTGAAGATGGTTGCGTCTTATCGAAAGAGATGGTTAACGAAGTCCCTGGGAACATGATGAACACCGA
The DNA here is from genome assembly GCA_903823635.1 of uncultured Planctomycetaceae bacterium. Classification (GTDB taxonomy): domain Bacteria; phylum Planctomycetota; class Planctomycetia; order Planctomycetales; family Planctomycetaceae; genus SXXK01. The sequence goes on along the minus strand of CAIJTV010000668.1, from coordinate 890 downwards.
ACAGCGTGCGCGATATGGCACATGTGCGGAGGAATCTCGCGTCAGACTCAATAGTTTTGCCCTGGTATGCGTTCTGCATTGAGTCCAGTTACGGCTCTGTGCAACGCATCATTTCATTGAAGGGGCTTCTGTGATGACGACTGACTTAATCGAGTTTCGAAACATTCTTGTCGCCACCGACTTTTCGGAGGATTCCGCAGCCGCATTGCAATTGGCGGTTTGGGTGGCCAAGCATTCGTCAGGACGCGTGGTGCTGACTCATGTTCTGGATGATCTTCGCCGTGCGACCATGGGGATGTCTAACAGAGCCAAGCAGGATTTGTTGGCTGGCGACGGTCATATCTATGAAAAAGAAATTCGTTACGTTTCTGACCAGAAGCTACAAGTGCTGATGCAGCCGCTGAAGGAATCAGGAGTTGAAATTTCCAGCGAGACACTGCTGGGGGAGGCGTTTGTTGAGATTTCTCATGCGGTTCAGCAGGAGGGATTCGATGTCGTCATGACGGGGACTCGCGGGATTACCGGCTGGAAACAGTTCTTCGTGGGCAGTACTGCGAAGAATCTGATTCGGAACTGTCCGGCTGCCGTATGGGTCGTGAAGAAGGAACACGCAACGGCTCCCAAAGTGATCATCGCACCCACCGATTTTTCGGATAGCAGCCGCAAGGCTGTTCTCTCGGGACTTTGGCTGGCGGAGAAGGCAGATGCCGAATTTCACCTCGTCCATGTGATCGATTCCAAAGATGTACCGAATGATCTTGCTGAGCACATTCCGCCGGGCAGTTCACTTCGCCAGGAAATCAATAAAGAGGCGGAGCAGCGACTGGATGAATTCCTGAAGACGCTGGGGGCAGGTGTGTCTCGAATCGTTTCGCACCTGACCTGGGGAC
>CAIJTV010000667.1:0-7082 GCA_903823635.1 uncultured Planctomycetaceae bacterium | reverse complement strand
TGAGTCCCATAGCTCGCGCCACCTCGACCGTCCGAAACGCGATAGGTTCCGGCACTGTGCCAGGCCATGCGAATGAAGAATGGACCATAGTGCCCATAGTCAGCAGGCCACCAGTCCTGAGACGTCGTCATCAGTTCCTTGATGTCTTTTTTCACGGCGGCCAGATCGAGCGTCTGGAATTCCGTGGCGTAGTCGAAGTCCTCGCCCATGGGATTGCCCATCGGCGAGTTTTGATGCAGGATCTGTAGATTCAATTGATTCGGCCACCAGTCTCGATTGGACATGGCGCCGGCCGCCGTATTTCGATTGGACGGATCCTTGAATGTTCCGCCGATAACGGGACATTGACTTGTGTTTTCCATGTTCTTTCCTTCCGTCAATTTACCACTGTTCTTTGTGGAGCTGGGACGATCCTGCGCAGAAACGGATGCCGCGATGCACAGCACCGTGCAGCTCGTCATGACACGAGCAAATAGAGTTCTTCTGGTCATGGTGTCTCCTGAGATTGGAGGTAAAAACTTCAGGCCTGCAACGCAGGCTATCTGAGCGACACCCACACCATAGAAGCAAATGAACAATTATCCCAATGCATTCTTTGGATATACTCCATGCATTTGATGCATAGTCAAATAGCCTCTATATTCCGATATATTCAGGGCCGTATGCCGGGAGGAAGGATGTCATGGAACTTGATCAATTGCGGTATTTTCTGAAGATTGCAGAGCACGGAAATTTCACGCGAGCGGCTGAGGACCTCAAAATTTCTCAGCCGGCACTGAGTCGCTCGATTCAGAAACTGGAGGAGGAACTTGAGCAGCCAATGTTCGAGCGCCAGACACGCAAGCTTGTGCTGACGGAAGCGGGCGATCTGCTGCGGTCTCGAGCGAAGCAGATCCTGACTCTGATCGAAGACACGAAAGCAGAGATCACGGACGATGGTCAAACAGGACGAATTCGTGTGGCGGCAATTCCCACGATTGCTCCCTATTTTCTTCCTCGGGTCCTGCAAACTTTTGGCAAGGCTTATCCAAAAGCGACGGTGATCGTTCAGGAAGATACCACCGACAATCTGATTCGCGCACTGACGGACGGAGCCGTTGACGTTGCAATTCTTTCTCTGCCAATTGAAGCACAGTATCTTGAGATTGAAGAACTCTTTGAGGAAGAGCTATTGCTGCTGATGTCCGTCGATCATCCGCTCACCGCGAAGAAACAGATTCGTCTGACCGATATCGAATCGTTGCCGTTCGTACTACTGGGAGAAGCGCATTGCTTGTCGGACAACATCGTATCCTTTTGCCGCCAGAAATCTTTTCATCCGGTGTCCGTGGAACGCACGAGCCAACTTGCGACGGTTCAGGAATTGGTTTCTCTGAATCATGGAATCAGCATGGTGCCCGCGATGGCGCAGAGACTGGATCGCAGTGATCGCCGAGCCTATCGATCTCTCGCGGGAACTCGCCCGCAACGAAAGATCGCAATGGTGTCGAACCCTTATCGATTTCAGAGTGTGCTGTTGAAGAGTTTTCTGAAGCTACTCCGGACGCAGCAAGATTCGCCGGAATAATGATCGACCGATCCACCTTATGATTCGATATTGAGTAGGTTGTTGAAGCGATCCTGGGTAAGATCCACAGAGAACACTGAGATCACAACCGCCATGCTGTCCGGAGCCAGCTCGATGAATCACGAAGACCTGCGAAACACATTGAAGACCCTGCACACACAACTTTCCAGTGCCGGCGAGATCGACGCGGAAACTCAGGCGATGCTGCAAACCGTTACCAGCGACATCCAACGGCTTATGGAGCCCGGCACAACCGAGGCAATTGCCAAAGATTCCAATGAGTCCCTTGCAGAGCGACTTCGAACAACCCTGATTGAATTCGAAGCGCGGCATCCCCATCTTGGCGGTCTGCTGGAACGAATCACCGACGGCCTGTCCAGCATGGGGATCTGATTGCGATCGAGACAGCAACTTGGGCCTATTGTCGCTTCAGAGGCTGATCCGCCAGCGAATTTTTCGGCCCAATGGCAGCCAACAACGGTCGGCCTGCAAACGTTAACTCGGCCATTTCGTGATGTTATCGCCAATTTTTTAAAAACATCGAAATCCCGCGCTGCGCTTTGAACGGCGTGGGCTCTTTCTCGACAGAGGCGGCACAAAAGTGTCGCGATTGGCCTGTTTGTTGAGGAATTGCCGTCATGACATCTGTTCTTGTCGCTGACTCAAAGTACCAGTTTGTTCCGCCGCACGAAGGAAAACTGTGGCCTCGCCTGCTCGGGCGATTGATGCCTCATTTTCTGAGACGCAAGCACGGCATCACGGAAATCGAAGTGCGGGGCGATGACGCGATCGGAACGCTGCTCGCGTCCGGACACGGAATCCTGCTGGCTCCCAATCATTGCCGAATGTCAGACGCCATTGTTCTGCAAAGTCTGTCTCGAAAACTGAAGCAGCCCTTCTTTGTCATGGCCAGCTCGCATCTGTTTCGAGGCAGTCGATTGCTCGCCTGGCTGCTGCGACGACTGGGCGCTTTCAGCGTCTATCGAGAAGGGATCGATCGGCAGGCTGTTCAAAAAGGAATCGACATTCTGGTCGAAGGTCGGCGACCACTGGTGCTGTTTCCCGAAGGTGCGCTCAGCCAGGCGAACGACCATTTGAACGAACTTCAGGAAGGGGTCTCATTCATCGCTCGCTCCGCCGCCGCGAAGCTTGAAAAGACAACCGTGGAGTCATCTTCGTCACCGCGCAAGGTCTATACGGTGCCGGTCGCAATTCGATATGTTTATGAAGGCGACATCGAAGCCACGGCCGGCGCAATGCTGAGCAGCATCGAGAAGAGACTGTCCTGGAAAACTCAGGAAGGGCAGTGCCTGGTTGAACGAATCTATCGCGTCGGCAATGCTCTGCTTTCACTGAAGGAACTGGAATACCTCGGACAATCCCATACCGGTGAACTGGACGAGCGACTCACTCGGTTGATTGATCATCTGCTGACTCCGCTGGAGACCGAATGGTTGGGCGGTGCAAAAGAAGGAGCGGTAATCCTGCGAGTCAAAGAGCTACGGCGAGCCATCCTGCCAGCCATGATTGACGGCAGCCTGACTCAGGCAGAACTCGATCGTCGCTGGAAACATCTGGAAACCGCAGGGTTTGCTCAATCACTCAGTCTTTATCCAGCCCGTTATGTGGCGTCGAAACCAACCGCAGAGCGTATTCTGGAAACTGTCGAACGATTCAACGAACACCTGAACGGCGATGAGACAGTTCACGGACCGATGAAGGCCATCATTCAGGTTGGCGAACCGATTGAAGTCAGTCCCAAACGCGACCGCAGCGCGAAAGTAGATGCATTGATGCAGTCTGTGGAACAGCAATTGAAACAACTGTTGGACGTGACAGCCGCAGATTGTTCGATGTACTCGAAGCGAACGTTGTAGATCGTGTGAGATTAACCAATCCCGTCGGCGGAGTGACGGGCGTACGGTACACCCGCCGCTCCGTCGGCGGGATTCGCGAATCAGGAATCCATATCCATGAATACCAGTGTCTCCAACTATCGCCGACAGCAAGTCACAACGATCGGCACCATGTACATCGGGTACGCCATGTCGATGGTACTGCGCATGATCCCCACGGTCGCCGGGACGTCAATTCGCGAAGATGCATCGCTGGGAATCGATCTCGAAAGCTGGGGTAAGGTCCTGGCGGCAGGAACATGTGGAGCACTCACCGGAAAGTTTCTTTGTGGCTGGGCGGCCGATAAGTTCGGAGGCAAGCGGACATTTACGATCGCTCTATTCGTGGCATCGCTGTTTGTCGGGCTCTTTGCCATGTCGTCTTCGCTCATCATGTTTCAGGCGACGTTCTTTGTGACGCTGATGGCTCAGGCGGCCGGATGGCCCTCGATGACAAAAATCATTGTCAACTGGGTGGCCCCTAAACAATATGGTCGAGTCTGGGGAATTCTGTCAACCAGTTCCCGAGTTGGCACTTTGACGGCCACGTTTGTTCTGGGATCGCTGCTCGCCTGGATCTCATGGCGCGGGATGCTGTGGATCGCGGCCGCAGCGGGAATGGGAATCGCCGTGTTCTACGCGATCGCCATGAAAGATAAACCCGATACGGCGATTCCGGATGACGATTCGGAGGCCCCAACAGACGCCATGGGCTCGGCATCGGCCAAGGCACCCCATGCATTTGACGGGATGACGCTGCTTCAGACATTGCCGCATTTCTTCGCCAGTCTTCGGTTCTGGTTGATTTCGGGCAGCCTGATGGGACTCACAATCCTGTGGGATTTCCTGCTCATGGTCCCCATGTATCTGCAGGACACATTATCGCTCGACACGGCACAAGCTTCCCGAGCAGCCTCGGCATTTCCACTGGGAAGTTTGATCTCCGTTTTGATCGGTGGGTTTGTGTTTGACCGGCTTGACCGCAAGACGATGGCCTGGGTGATGGCGGGATTACTTTTGACAGCGACCTGCTGTCTGCTGGTCTTCGCCACGCTGCCGCAGTTGCAGCTCACAGGGATGACCGCCATGCTCGTGTCACTGATGTTGCTGTTCCTGTTCGGGCTCTGTCTGTCTCCATGCTACTACATCCCCGCCAGTGTGTTCTCGATCGACTTCGGTGGACCACATTCCGGATTCCTTGTGGCCATTCTTGATGCGATGGGTTTTGCGGCAACGGCTGCGTTCTACTACTTTGGCGGCGGGATCGCACAGAATTCCGGATGGAGCACGTTTCTGTTTGTGCTCGCCGCAGTATGCCTCTGGTCGTTGTTCGCCACTTTCTTCTTTATGCAGCGGGAAGCCAGAAATCTGCGCCGCAGAACCGTCACAGTATAATTTTTCTCCGCCTCGCCGCTAAGGAACGGTCCCAAATTGACTTCCAGATGTTTCCTTGCCTTGAAATCCCAACCCGAAACGTCAGTAAGGGATTTTGCACAACAACTCGATCCCTCGCTGACGCTTCGGGTTGGGATAGATGGAACTCACATTGGGACTGTTCCTAACAACTGCCACCACCGCAAGAAGCTCTGGACAAACACCATACACCGGAATCCCCAAACAGCGTCAATCCGACTACTATTCGCGGCAGTTCTGTTTCTGCCCATCGTCGGATCGACTCTGATGAAAATCAGCGAGCAACAATTCGAGCGTTATCGAAACTACCTGCGGTTCCTTGCACGAACGCAGTTGCCAACACACCTCCGTGCTCGACTGGATCCTTCGGACATCGTCCAACAGTCGATGCTCCAGGCGCATCAGGCCGCGGATGATTTTCGCGGCAACAGCGATGCGGAACTGATGGCATGGCTCCGTACGATTCTGGCCGGTGTGGTGGCCCATGCCGTTCGCGATCAACACCGTGGGGTTCGCGATGTGTTTAAAGAACACAACATTCAGCAGCAACTTGATCAGTCCTCGCTGTTTCTTGCCAATGCTCTGATCTCACCGTTGAAGACACCATCTGTCGTGATGCATCAGGAAGAGGTTGCCAGAAGTGTCGCTGACCTTGTGGAAGAACTTCCGGATGCTCAACGAGATGCGATTGTGCTGCACTATTGGCAACAGCTCCCTTTGAAACAGGTCGCGGAGACGCTCGGAAAGTCTCCGGCGGCTGTCGCAGGTCTGCTTCAACGAGGCCTTGCGACATTACGTGAAAAGGCTGAGGGAAAGATCGTCCTATGAATAATCCGAATCACTCTCAGCCTCAACTTTTTCGGGAACTTGAAGAGGTCCTTGCCGAATACCTGCAGGATGCTGAAGCGGGAATCTCAGTGGACGCAGAGGCCCTTGCCGAACGCTACCCCGCGCATCGAGGTGAACTGCTGGAATTTATTGCCATCGATCAGCAGTTTCGTGAACGATCGCAAACGAATTCAGAGGCTTTCCAGAGGACTTTTCTCACAGGAGTTTCGCAATCGGCTGGATCGGCCCCGGCCATTACCATCCCGCTGCAAAAAGTTGGCGAGTATGAACTGCTTGAGGAGATTGATCGAGGCGGGATGGGTGTTGTCTTCAAAGCTCGTCACCCAACTCTGCGTCGCACCGTCGCGATTAAGATGCTGCTGGCTGGCGCATTTGCCTCGGAAGAGGCCGAGCGGCGATTTCGACGGGAAGCTGCCGCCGCTGCCCGGCTGAATCATCCGGGAATTGTTCCCGTTTATGACGTCGGCGTTGTCGATCATCCCGGACCACTGCACGGCCAAACGTGGTTTGCCATGGCCCTGGTGGAGGGAACTGATCTGGCGCGCAGGATTGAGTCCGAACTTTTTGACAGTTCTGCAACAGCTCAACTTGCGATTCGAATCGTTGACGCGATTCACTTTGCCCACGGAAAGGGAGTGATCCATCGTGATCTGAAGCCGGCCAATATTCTGCTCGACGAACACAACAATCCTCACGTCACAGATTTTGGGCTATCGCGAAGCCAGGACGACAATGAAACTCAATTGACCGCAGACGGACAGATTTTCGGCACTCCCGGGTACATGTCTCCGGAACAGGCCAGCGGCAGGAATGCGAGCGTTGGTCCCGAGACTGACATCTACTCGCTGGGCGCGGTGATGTATTGCATGCTGACAGGCCGTCCGCCGTTTCGAGCCAACTCCACAGTGGCAACATTGCAACAGGTGGTCCACGATGCCCCGGCACCTCCTCGGCTTTTGAATCGATCTGTGCATCCTGACCTCGAGTCGATCATTTTGAAGTGTCTCGAGAAGAATCCCTCAGATCGTTACGCGACAGCAGATGAACTTAAGCGAGACCTCGAACATTTCCTGAAAGGCGAATCCGTCAGCGCGGCGTCGATCAATCTTGTGGGATATCTGGGCCGCGTTTTAGCCAGCTCACGCAACAGCGAATTTCTGGAAGGCTGGAGTCGCGCACTGTACGCTGTGTCCGCTGTCGTTCTGGTATTCCATGTAGTGCTGCAGTTCGTGCCTTTGACGCCGACTCAGGCAACACTGATTAATGCTGGAAAGTACTCGCTACTGCTGGGCGTCATCTGGCGTGCTCGAGATGGAATTCTGACCCCACAGAATCCGGTTGAGCGAACGATCTGGTGC
>CAIJTV010000666.1:0-4886 GCA_903823635.1 uncultured Planctomycetaceae bacterium | reverse complement strand
TGCACGGCTCAACCTCGTTACCCAGCATATTTCCCAAAGACCCGCAATCATGACCACTCAACGACCGACCGGACGAGTTCTCTACGACAACACCGGCCGAGTGATTCTGGTCAGCGGCGGAGCCATGGGGATTGGGCGAGCGATCTGCGAAGCCGGGCTCAAATCCGGCGCGAGCGTTGTCTGCATGGACGTCAACGACGAGGCCGCTGCAGAGTTGCCGGACGGTATTGAATTTGTCTACGGCGATACATCAAACGAAGACGACTGTCGCAACGCGGTCGCCTTTGCAGTGGAATCCCATGGGACCATTGATGTGCTGGTAAACAATGCGGCGATTCAACCGAAAGCTTCCTATGTCCCGGTGCATGAAATGCCTCAGGAGCTTTGGGATCGCATGGTTGCTGTGAATTTCACGGGCTACACATTGCTGGCTAAGCATGTGATTCCAATCATGCGAAAACAGCAGAGTGGGGTCATCGTGAATATGGCCAGTGGACAGGCTCACCGAACAGCGCGGCAGGTGCCGGCGTATGGCCCGATCAAAGCTGCCAACCTGCATCAGACGCGGCAATGGGGCGTTGAGTATGCTCGGGAAGGCATCCGAGTTGTTTCGGTCTCCCCGGGCTGTATCAACACACCGATGGTTCGCGCGACATTGGCCGAACAGGGTGGAGAAGCTCAGGTTGCTAATCGTCATCCGCTTGGACGCATTGGCCAGCCTGAGGAAATCGCCGCCGCCGTGCTATGGCTTTCCAGCGCCGACGCAGCGTTTATCACGGCAACCGATCTGGAGGTCGACGGTGGACTGGGAGCCTTCGCAGCGTTCGCCGATCCTTATCCGATGTAGCAGAAAACATTCGTTGCTGTTGGCTACTGTTTCTGGCTCGCGTCGTTTCGGATGGCTGTCGAGGTGCTGCGGCGGGTCAAACGGCGACTCTGGTATGTCTTTACGAGTTGCTCAATTTCATCTCGCTGTTCCTCGGGAGCAACTTCCTGAGATTTCTGGGCCCAGGTCGCAGCCTGATCCATATCGCCGGCTTCGGCATAGGCGGCGGCCAGCGTGCTGAGGCAGGACCAGTCTTTGCTGCCAGTCAGCTCAACGGCTTTCTTCGCCATAAAGACGGCTCGCGTTGTATCACGAATGGCCGGATCAGGATTCGTTGCCAGCAGCCACGCATAGTTATCCCATGCCCGAGCAAACCCGGGGCTGAGAGAGACCGCACGTTCATAGTCTGCGATGGCCTCTTCAAACTTGCCAAGTTTGGCCTGAGCCGCCGCACGATTATTGTATGCTCGGAAAAGGTTTGGCTGAAACTCCAGAGCCTTCGTCCACGACTCAACAGCCTTCTCCATCTCATTTTCGTTGAAAAGCAGATTGCCGCGATTATACCAGGCTGCGGCATGAGCTGGTTCAAGATCCACTGCATGCTGATAGCAATCAAGGGCTTCAGAGGCCTTGCCCTGCCCTGCATTGATATTGCCCTTCACATACCACGCATCGGCATGTTTATCGTCAAGTTTCAGAGCTTCGTCGAGGTCAGATATCGCATCGTCGTCCTGTTGCAACTGGTGACGAGCCAGACCTCGACGATACAACGCTTCTGCGGATTCGGGCTTAGTTTCCAGCACCTTTGAAAAATCGTCAATCGCTTTTTCGTAGAGCCCTTCGCGATGCTGCAGCAGACCTCGGCGAATCAGGAGATCCGCGTTTTCAGGTTGTTGTTCCAGAAGAACAGACATGTCTGTAATCGCAACATCGAATTCTCCCTGCTGTTCGGCCAGCGATGCTCGCATCAGGCGTGCCTGTTCGTGAGCGGGATCTGTCTCAATCAGAGTGTTAAGTTCTTCGCGGGCTCGGAACTTCTGATCCAGTTCTACAAAGCAGCGACTTCTCATCCACTGCAATGAAGCCGTATCGATCGCACGAACAGCATCGCTGTCGAGGTCATCGATCGCGTCCTGATAACGTCCCAGATGAAACTGAGCAACTCCGCGTAAACGGCGTGCCTCAGCGTTGGTGGCGTCCAGTTCCAGCACAGCAGATGCGTCACCAATCGCATTCATCCAGTCACGAAGATCTTCATAGACACCGGCTCGGGCCTGAATCGCGGCGACGTTTTCTGGTTCGGCATCCAGCAACGCAGACAGTTCTGCCTCTGCTTCATTCATTTTTCCGAGACGTGACATCGCCGTTGCTCGCAGCCAGCGAACTTCGGTATTCGATTCTTCATCGGAGAGCTGACTTAGAGCCTCGATCACTCGATCGTCATTCTTTTCCGCAGCCGCAATTCGGGCACGCAGTACAGCCGCTGCCTTTGACGACGCATCGGCTTCGGCCAGCGAGTCCAGACCAGACCGAGCCCCCTCAAAGTTTCCCTGATCCATCTGCAGTTCGCTTCGTAACAAGACGAGTGGTGCAGACATTGACGAGGGCGAGGTCTGTGCGATTCGGTCCAATAGACTGACCGCTTCGGGAATCTGTTGGTGCTTTCGCAGACGAGCGACAAGATCCTTAATCAGTATTTCGTCGCCTGGCTGCAGTTCCGCAAGATGCTGCAGGTCAGCGGTCGCCGCATCCGTTTCACCCAGCTCATCAAACATCTCCGCACGCTCACGCAGCAGATCTGCGGCATTTGGGTTCAACTGCAACGCGGCCGTCAGGTCCGTGATCGCCAGTGAGTATTCTGACTGTTGAGCATAGATTTTCGCTCGTATCTGCAAGGCCTCCAGAGAATTCGGATGGCTGTTCAGAACTTCTGAAACATCCAGCGTCGCTTTTTCCCAGCGTTGCGCGGCGATGTGGAGTTGCGCTCGGGCGAGCATATTCTGTTCTGACGAAGAGCCAAGTGAAATCAGCGAATCGTAATCTGCAAGAGCTTCCTCAGCCTTGTCCTGAGACACATAGATCTCTGCTCGAAGCTGCAACGCCTCTCTGTTCTGTGGAGCGTTCTCCAGCAATGCAGAGACTTCTGTCAGAGCCTCTTCTGACTGCCCAACACCAAGGAGAGCACGAGCTTTCTCGATGGCAACTCGCTGCGGTCGTTTCGGGTCACGCTCATCGGAGTTGCCAGCCTTTGAGCCCGCGGACTTCGTCGACGAACTGGAGATCTGATGCAGATCGGCCAGAGCTCGATCATGGTCGCCTCGTCGAGTCCGCAATCCAGCGCGGGCCAGCAGTGCGTCGGAATGATGTGAATCGAGCATCAGCGCCTGATCAAAATTTGCTTCCGCACCAGCATCGTTGCCTGCCGCCGCAAAGGCTCGCCCTAACTCGTAAGGACAGTTTGCATCTTTGGTGCCGTATTGAACTGCTCGTGAGAGGTCGCTGATGGCATCTTCGGCACGGCCGAGTTTGATGAGCACTCGACCGCGTTCCAGCCATGGACGATAGTCCGCTGAAGTTAATCGACAGGCCACATTCAGGTCCGCGAGTGCTCGATCGGAGTCTTCGTTTCTTTTCCAGCAGAGACCGCGCTGCAGCCAGGCTTCGGAGTTTTCCCGATCAATACCGATGACATGGGTCAGGTCTGTGATTGCTTCATCAGGCTGTGTTTCCGCGATGGCCAGAGCATGCATCATTCTGGCGCGGATATGATCAGGATCCATCCGCAGAACGGTCTGGAGATCATCCAATGACTTCTCCGATTCACCGAGTTCTGCGTAAGCTGTTGCTCGATCAAACCATGCGGCCGAGGTTCTGATTCCCTGCTGAATTGCTTCCGAGTACGACTTCACAGCCAATGCTGTTTCACCGGAGGAATCCTGAGCAACTCCCAGCGCAAGCCATGCTTCATTCCATTCAGGCTTTAATTTGACAGCAGCCGTCAGGTCCGCGATCGAATCTTTCTCGTGCTTCAACGCCGCGTGACTGAGGCCGCGCAGATACCATGCTTCGCTTAGCGCTGGATCGAGCGCAATCGACCGGTTCAGAAGCTGAATGGCTTCCGCATGTCGCTGAGCTTCTCGATGCTTGAGAGCTGACTGAACCAGACCCCTGGCCTGCTTCTTCTGATCAGCGCAGCCGTTTAGAGAGATCATAAACAGAATGGCAAGAAGGGCTAAAGCTGCCAGTGGCATTTTGCTCATTGGTCTTCTCATAACATGCTCCCAGGACACCACACTGACTTCGCAACCGCCCGTATCGTGAACATCGTCGCTGGTGAAACGACACTCCTGTTCGATTCAATGGACAGAGTCAGTTTGATTCGGCAGCTTCACCGCGACCGTTACGGCTTTCCTGAATTACCTTACGACTCGGGTTTCTACTGAGCAGATGTCCGCGACAGTCAGATTGCCCAGTTTTCGTGTTCGGAAAATCTGCTCAACTGGCGCGGCAGGGTTGAGAAGACGTTCTTGGCCGAAGTGGCTTTCTGAAGTGTGTAGCGGCTAATGGTCGAAACTAGAGGAGCAGGATTTGCCGATTTGGTACTCCGAAAACCAAGAGCTAATTTTGAACGAGGCGGGACGCGTCATGATTCTTTTGAGCATTTTTACGGACGATCAAACCGCAATTCTTGGCTGCTTCGGAGCCATCGCTGTCTGTGGGCTGATTGCTGCCCTCAGCTTTCGACTTGGTCCAGCCGGTAAACCGCAATCAACACAACAGTCAACGATTCGGATCACTCGCACAGTGTCAACTGAGGGTACAAAATCTCAGGATCGACGCGCGGCGTAGTTTGAGTGGTCGCGACGGATTCCACGCTTTACGTTTTTCCGCATGACGGCAGCGTGATTCAGGTAGTTCGGTGGAAGCCGAACCGACTTGAAAGAGATGTTTCTAACGAGGCGTTGCGATCCAAAATCACGCGGGCATGTTTTACTTCGGCTGGTTAGCGACTGCGAAGCGGATGCTTTGAATTCCGTTCGCGGCACAGTGTTCGACCAGC
>CAIJTV010000665.1:0-2015 GCA_903823635.1 uncultured Planctomycetaceae bacterium | reverse complement strand
GCCGTAGACCGAATTCTTCAAGCTGTCGATCCTGGGATCGCTCGGCCCATGCAAACCGTCCTTTACGAACCGACGATACGCGAACATCGGATCCCCCCGATATCGCGCCGCCCAGTGTCGGTGATGCTGGACAAACTCGATCCAGCCTTCCCTTCGTATTCGTACAGTGTATTCGGCGTAGCGGCTAAACGGGTACCGCTCAGGAGAATCCGTCAGTGGCTTGCTGCCCTTGCTCGGATTGAAATGGACGTAACGGCTAACAGCCTGTTGATTTAGTCGAGTCATCAGCCGATGGGCGCTAGCCTCGGTTGAAATCCCCTGCATTTCGTCGAAGAAAACCGGGGCTAGCAGCCTGTTGAAAAAGCAACAATTGTTTTGCCAGTCAGCCTGACTTCGGGCCCTGGGAATAATTCCAGGAAGTGGCGGTATAGGAACAAACTATAGGCTCTGAGACGTCGTGGGGTCGCTGCGAGGACGAAGAGGGCAAGATGGCAAAGGACGGCAAGGCCGACGCCGGCCGAAAAGGCCCGTGGCTTGCTGAATCCGATCAGAGTTCGCATCACCAGTCCCAGGTTGTGCGCTGCAACTGAAATCAGGTGACGCTTCCTCACGTTCTCAAGACCTCTGAGCCACGACTTTCGGGCTCCGCCTGTTTCACACACATGAGCGAAGCCGCGTTCCACAAGTTCACTGCGACGCTTTTGAAGATTCTTGCCCTTCGAGCGTTTCATGCGTTGCCGGTTGCCATGAAACGAGGCTTTTGTCTGCTCGTCTTTATCGGTCCATGTCCGCTCTCCACCCTGACGTTCCGGGATGTAGCTGCGAATGCCAAGTTCCGTGCAGGACTTGAGCACTTCGTTGGAATGATAGCCTTTGTCCGCCACAGCTTGCTGAATCACGCCGCAAGCGGGATCATCCGGCTTGATGTCTTCGAAGCAGTGATCCAGTTTCACCTGAGCTTCGACAAGATTGCCAATAACTGTTTGAGTATCAGCCGCATCGCCATGATGCACTTCGGCCTGAATAATGAACTCGGAGTCCAGGTCGACGACATGTTCCGCCTTGTAGTTCAAATGCGTCCGCCCGTCCTTCATCTTACCGATGCGTGCGTCCGGATCAGTTTTTGATTCCCATTCTGCATTTGTCACCTTCTTCTCGCCCTTACGACGGCGTTGCTGATCGAAACGACGCAGATCATCATCGTTGTTGATCTCGACGCCTTCCTCTGCGGCCAGCTTCTTCAGGTAGGTCTTCCAGTCGTCGCCGTTATTCTTGCGGACAATGGCTCGCATGGCGGCATTCGCTTCCAGTGTGGTGGAGTCGACGGCTACGGTCGTGCCTTTGAGCAGCTTCTTCTCAGCCGCGATCTTCAGCACAAACTCGAACACCTGTTCATTCACCGAAGCGGGGAGTCGCTTGCTGATGCGAGTGAGACTCGAATGATCGGGCGTGTCGTCCGTCAGCGGAATGCTCAGAAACTTCCTGAGAGAAAGACTGTCGGAGCAGCGCCACGCGATGCCTCGCTGAGAGGAAAGATCTTCAAAGTATCCGACCAGCAGCATGCGGAAATAGGTGCCCGGCGGAATTGAAGGACGACCACCTTCATTGTAGTACATCTCACAGATCGACTCGACAAAGCGATCGAATCCCGCTTCGGCCAGCAGAGCGTTCAGACGATCATAGAAAACATGTCGCGGCGCATCGGTCAAAGCCTCAGTCGCAACCCAGAACTCCTGCTGCCTCGATTCAGCTCGCTTCCCCATCCCCATCAAATCACCATCCGTTGCTGACCATCAGACCATCCACCTGTCACTGCCGACCATTCTACGGATCCAAATATTCAGCACCAGGTCAGCATGGCTGGTTTTTCAACGGGCTGCTAGCGCCCAACGGCTGATGTGACAAGCCCCCCCCAAATCTAATTGGCAAGACTGTGCCGGATGTTCAGAACAACGGCCCCGTACTGTCTCCAAACGCCGAGTCTTTGACCTGCATCCGATTGAGTATCGAAAGAT
>CAIJTV010000664.1:0-5310 GCA_903823635.1 uncultured Planctomycetaceae bacterium | reverse complement strand
GAACACTCCTCCTCGATGTCGGCAATTGCGATCCATCACCAGCGTTACGGCTTCCCGAAGCAGGATCTTCCCTGCTCTCGACGGGAACGTTTGAAATCGGACCGGTCTGGGCAGGAGTTTCAACAATCGCCCCGGCAGTCGCCAGTCTTGCTGGCGGAGAAAAGAAGAGTGACTTTTCACTCGGCGCCGCAGAACGAGTGTCAGCAACCGAACTTGTCGTGATCGCCGATGCCGCTGTTGTCACTGAAGCAGTCGACAATGCCGAGGAGAAATGGGGACCAGTATTCGCTCCGGCCCCCAGTCCAGCATTTTGTGTCGAAACGATCTGCTGCTGAACGCCAATTGGTCCAGCTGGCGCACCTGTCGCGGCCTCTCGTTCAAGTTGCTGAACAGACAAAGTGACCGCAGACGGATTTCCAATGGCCTGCTCTGCCAGCGCAGAGAACTTTTGTGCAAGCGTCAAGTATTGCTGTGAGAGCGATGCATGATGAACAGAAGCAGCGACAGCCTCTTCCGTTCGAACTCGCAAAGCCGCAGCAAATTGCTCCGGAGTCTGACTCTTCGGCGGGTTGCTCATAAAGCACCGACAAACTGAACGGCGGTGGGACTGGACACACTACCACGGCAGCCACCTAGACACCCGGGTAGTAGTCAATCTACAGCACTAATCACCCACAAACAAATACACCTCAGATATTTCCTCCCTTTTTCTGGCTGCCTCAGACTCTCATTCACACGCAAAAACTCAGGCATTCTCATCACACATGCATTATGTCGGCTCAGACATCAAGCTGCTGAATCGCCCAGGCAGCGGTTTCGCGGAGGATCTGCTCACCATCCTGCAACAACACTTCCAATTCAGGCCTCGAATCAAAATCTCGAAGATTGGCCAGCACAATCGCAGCATTTCGAAGCAAGCCTGTTCGCCCGGAGCGCAACAACGGGGATCCCGAGAATCGATCGCGGAACTCTTCTTCCGTCAGTCTCAGCAGAGACCTGCATTCAGAAGCACTGAAGTTCAACTTTTGCTGAAACTCCGGCAAAGTGTCCGCCGGAGCAAATCGATTCCACGGACAAACATCCTGACAAATGTCACACCCAAACAACCACGGCCCGAGATCGCTTCTGAATTCCTCCGGGATTCCAGCATGGCGATGTTCAATCGTCAGATAACTGATGCACCGACGAGCATCCAACACTCCTGGCTCAGGGAACGCTTTCGTCGGACAGGCATCCAGACATCGCGTGCAACTCCCACAAAACGTTTGCTCAAGCGGTTGATCATAGGTCAGTTCGATATCCGTCAGGATCGCTCCGAGGAAGAACCAGCTTCCAATGGACCGACTGATCAACATCGTGTTCTTGCCAAACCATCCCAGACCAGCAAGCCGACCAAAATCACGTTCCAGCAACGGAGCAGTATCGATAACAATTCGATTCCGAGACTGAGGGAACTCCGCGCGCAGCAAAGCAACAAGACGTTTCAGCAGAGGTTTCAGCACATCGTGATAATCGGCAGACCCTGATGCATAGCGAGCGATTCTCGGACCTTCGGTTGTATGTTCTCCATCGTGGTAGTTCATCGCAGCCATAATCACGCTGCGTGTTCCGGACATGACACCATCAGGATGACGATAGGCGTCCAGACGTCGGTCAACCCATAGCATGTCTGCGTTTTGACCTCGACTAACCCAATCGAGGAGCCGATGAAATCCGGTTGGTGTTACCGCGGGCGCAATTCCTATCTGCGCGAACCCCAACTCCTGTCCCAGAGACTTGAGTCGTTCGGAAATTGTTGACATCTGCACTAAGCCAGTCACGTCAGAGACAACAGGCCGAACTCCGGGACACATTTGACTCAAGCAGATCAATCATACGGACTAATCACATCGCGGATGTTATCCCATCGTTGATCCGCTGCAGATGGCGACGTCCCACAGCGGCGACCTCGTCACCGCCGACTCGTGGCAACGCAGAATAGTGCGGATGGCGCCCATCTTTGTAGGGATCATTGCTGCGAGTGTTGTAGCAGCAGATAAAAGCCCAGCGAGGATTCTCACTTCGATTCTGATCTGACCGATGCAGCGTGTTGCCATGGAACAGCACTGCAGAACCAGGATTCATCTCGACGTGAATCAACTCCATTCGAGCCAGCGCGGCGTCAACACGTTCCATGTCAGCCCCGGTCTGATCGCCGCGCTTCACATGATCAATGCGGCCCATCCGATGTGATCCACGCAGGACCTGCAAACAGCCGTTTTCTTTTGTGGCCTTATCAACAGCAAACATGCAACTGGCCATATCAGGAAACAGGCAACCGTTGTTGTACCAGTAACCATAATCCTGATGCCAGGTCCAAGCGCCACCGACTCGTGGCTCTTTCAAAATCATCTTGTGATGATAATGATAAACCTCATCGCCGAGTAAAGCCTCCATCGCCGTCACCAATGGCTCAGCCTGAACAATAGCCGTATAGATCGCATCGGCTGTAAGCTCATTCTCGACAACCAGATCCACCGAGCCACCTTCGCCATCGGCCCGAGAGGTCTTCGCGGCTGCAAGAGCATGATCCTGCCGCGCAATGGCTCCGAGCAACTCCGTCTCTTCAGCATTCAGAAAGCTGTCGACCACAATAAAGCCATCGCGATCAAACTCCTCGATCGCATCAAGGGTCAGGAATCCGGTTTTCATCTTAACCACTCCTGAAGGATCAATTTTATGACCAAAACTCGATGGCCATAATTCTCGCTGAGACAACGCAGAATATCAGTCTAACTTCGCAGGAACTCAATGGTTTCTCGCACTCGGATGGTGCCCTCATAGATGGCACGACCAGTGATCGCGCCGATCAGATTTGGCTGTTCAGCATTAATCGTCTTCAGAGCAGCGATGTCGGCCATGGTCGTTACTCCTCCAGACGCAATTACGGGAAGCCCCATTTCGGCAAGCCGTACGAAATCGTCAAGCGTCTGCTGATCGATGCCCTGCATCATGCCATCGTTTGCGATGTTTGTGTAGATCACGGCCGCAAGTGGAACTCCAACAAATCGCTGAGCGAGCTGCGTGACGGAGACCTGCGAAACTTCCAGCCATCCGTCCGTCGCAACCATCGAATCACGAGCATCAAGCCCGAGAGCCAGGCGATGAGGAAACTTCGCACACATCTGTGCGAACCAATCCGGTTCTCGCAGCGCTTTGGTTCCGACGATGACGCGATCGACTCCAGCCTCTTCAATCGTCAGCCGGATGTTGTCCTCGTTCCGAATTCCGCCACCCAACTGACAGGGCAAACCGGTTGCCTCCGCAATCCGTCTGACAACATTCTGATTCACGGGACGCCCTGCTTTTGCA
Source organism: uncultured Planctomycetaceae bacterium (assembly GCA_903823635.1). GTDB lineage: Bacteria > Planctomycetota > Planctomycetia > Planctomycetales > Planctomycetaceae > SXXK01. The sequence goes on along the minus strand of CAIJTV010000664.1, from coordinate 1,959 downwards.
CCGTCCAGATCAACCAGATGCAGTCGCTCAGCCCCTTCATCTCGCCAGCGTAATGCCATATCAACAGGGTCGTCTGAAAAGACTGTGCTGTCGTTGTAATTTCCCTGACGAAGACGAACACATTTGCCGTCGAGCAGATCAATGGCCGGAAGAAGCTGAAGCATATTTTTAGCTTGTAAGGAATCTCAAAACACGAAGGCAGTACGCAGAGCCTCGCAAAAACATTCGGCTCAGACAATGGTCGGCGGTCGCACTCAATCTCACCAAACTTAGAGCACCATCAGGCCTCAGATCATTGGGCGGAGCAAGCTGCCGACTCACCAATCGAAACAAAGTTGCGTAACAATTGCATCCCGCACGACTGACTTTTCTCGGGGTGAAATTGAGTCGCCATAACATTGCTTTTTGCAACAACGGAGACAAACGGACGACCATAATCTGTCGTGGCGGCAATCCACGACTTATCGCCGGGAACCACGTGATAGCTGTGAACGAAGTAGAACCATGGCTCTGCTCCCAGTTCCCTGAGTAATCCGTGCTGCGAAGTGCCTTCGAGAGTCAGTTGATTCCAGCCCATGTGTGGAATCTTGAATTCAGACGAAAGATCAAACCTCTGCACCGTGCCGGGAATAATTCCCAGACCTTCATGCTCACCATCTTCAAAAGATGCATCGAGCAACAGTTGCATGCCAAGACAAATTCCAAGAAACGGCCGATCTGCGGCAATGTGATCCCGAATAACGCCAGTCAGGTCATTCCTTCGAATCGCACTGATAGCATCTCGAAACGCTCCCACACCGGGCAGGACCAGTCTTTCTGCCGCAGCAATCTCCGCAACGTCTGAAGTTACATGAGCAGACTGGCCGATGCGCTCAAACGCCTTCTGCACGCTGCGAAGATTTCCCATTCCATAATCAATGATGGTGACTGATGTCATATTTGAAACAATGCTCTGTCAAAAAACGGATCTGGTCCTGAGTGAGCTGAAGAACAACGAAGAACGCAGCGGATTCACTCCTCAACGTTTGCGGAAAATTGATCTGTATTGCTGACCCCGATTATCGAATTATGTCACAAGGTTATTTTGAACTCGTTCGTTTCATTGGCTTTCACAGTTAGCTTCAAAGCCCCCTCTGCACGATTGAGTGGCTTTCCAGTGACGCCTGCGAACCCAATATTGTATTCACCAGCAGGACAACCAAAATGTGAAGCGTCATACATCAACCGAAAGTTCCCACCGGGATCTGTGGTGGCCCAGACAGCAGAGCGAGTATCGTCGGGACCGCTTGAGATTGGTTCAAAGAAAACCTGAATTCCCACCGCAGGAGTTCCTACCGTTGAAACCTGACCAGTGACTTCAAATAACTCCGGCCCTGCCCACGGCTCATGATTCATCCACGAAAAGTAACCGTAGACGAGTACGCCGACCACTAACAATCCCGGTAACGCTCGCCGTGTGATGAACTCCGTTAATAGCGCTCGTTCCTGCTGAGCCTTAACATCCTTCGCAGATTTCGAAGGAGCTGACGCAGAATCTCGCTTTTGCTGATAAGCGCGGGAGAGCGCATCGGCGGCAGTCCCAGCGGTCTCAAGGGCTGAGGCCGCAACCGCCGAAGTACGAACCGTCTCAGAAGTTGCCCTTTTCTCTCTGCCCTTCTTCGCAGCATCGAAGTCTTTCATCATTTCCGCCATCGACGGCTTGCGTTCCGCCGATTCGCTTCGAGATGACCGCGGTCCCGCAGATCCGGTTGATGCCCCCAGCACCGAGAGCGGATCGAAGCTGTCCGACTCCGGCACTTCCGGAGTCAGCTCGATTGGCATATCGACGGAATCCATTGGCTCGTCTGCTGGCGAGGCTGCAACTTCAGCAGATTCTTCAACCTCCGGCTGGGGAACTAAAAACTCGGCCTTGCATTTGGGGCACTTGCCCTTCGTGCCAGCTTTCTCATCCTTGATCTT
>CAIJTV010000663.1:0-4641 GCA_903823635.1 uncultured Planctomycetaceae bacterium | reverse complement strand
TGATCCAACTGCACCGGATCGATATTCACCGTCCAAGCGCCTTCTCCGGGCATCCATTCGATCTCGATTTTTTCTCCCATGGATTTCCGCAGCAGATCGAGCATTCTTTCGACGGCTTTGTTGATATTCACTTTCTGAGGCGATGCATTCTGTCTCCGCGCAAATGTCAGGAGTTGCTGAGTCATCGCTGCCGAGCGATGTCCGGCAGTCTGAATTGCTTTGAGATGAACCTTGTACTTGGATGGCAGCGTTTCATCCAACATCATCATTTCTGAATGACCGAGAATCACCGCCAGCATATTATTGAAGTCATGCGCGATGCCACCGGCAAGCCGACCAACGGAATCCATTCGCTGTGATCGAGTGACCTGCTCCTGCAGACGCTCGCGTTCTTCAGCAATCAAGCGGCGCTCTGTGATGTCCTTGAAAGAGCCAAACAATCGGACGACTCGACCATCTTCCGAGGCAGTATGACCGATCGCACGCATCCAGCGATGACGTCCCTTCGCGGTGATGAAAGGCAGTTCAAGATCCCACGCGGTACCATCCTGGACCGCCTTTGCAACGGCATCACGAATTAGATGTCTCGACTCCGGGGCGTAAAAGCTGATCGCAGCATTAACCGTCGGCACATAGTCTGCAGGAACCTCGTGCATCCTGAGTGTCTGAGCAGACCACCGCAGAGTCATCGTGGTCAAGTCAATCTGCCAGGCTCCGACTTCCGCCACACTTCCGGTTTCTTCAAGCCATTCTTCGGTCTGACGCAGCGATCGCTCCGTCTCTCGACGCTGAATATCCCTGCGATGAGCATCGATCAGTTGACCGATCGCCGTGACCAATGGCTGCAAAAACGTCACGTCAGCTTCGGAATAACCATCCGGACAATTGGCGACCCCAATAAGTCCAACCAGTGATTTGTCGCGAATAATGGGAAGTGCGAGAAACTGTTTTAGAGGAGGATGCCCCTCCGGAATTCCTCCCCGCCTTTCATCCGTCGATGGCGAATTACTGATTACCGGACGTGCCGTTACCAGAGCTTCACCAAACAGCGTCTTCAAGTTTCTGAATTCAAATCCTTTGGCGGCACTGTCTTTATAAAGCTGATGCGTCGCTTTGTCCCAGGAGATGTCAGAGAGAGCAAGCGTTCGCAGCCACGGCTCTCCGGACTCATTAAAACAGACTTCGCCGATGAATCCGTACTCACTTGAGGTTAACGCCAGCAGACGTACCAGCAGATCTTCAAAGGCGATGCGAGGATCGTCGGTCGAAATATACTTGCTGAGGCAGACACTGACCGTTTCCAGAAGCCAGTGCTCTCGCAACAGCGCGGCTTCGAATCGCTTGCGATCGGAGATGTCACTCTGGACCGACAGGTAGCCAATCAGTTTTCCACTTTGATCGGTGATTGGCTGAGCATCCAGCGAGATCCAGAAGATACTGCCGTCACGCTTGTAGTTCAGGATCTCACATTGAAATCCTTTGAGAGCTGCGACGTTTTCATGGATCAGGCGAACGACGGTGGGGTCCGTTTTCGGACCATGGAGAAACTCACGCGGCTTGAGTCCGACAATTTCATTCAGTGGCCAGCCGGAAACACGAGTGAACGCCTCATTGACCCAGACGGTGCCACCGTCAATATCAGAGATCATCACAGGATGAGTCGTGAGGCTGGCCACAAACGGCAGGGACGAAAGCGCGTTGAACGCCGCCGCATCCGTTCCCCCCGAAATCAACTCCGTTTGTTTACGCACATGCGTCCGTTGCACTGTCTTCTCCCGACCTGTCAGTGGCCTGTTACGGGGGGCCCGGAGGCGACCGAATTAATCTTTGGCGGATGGAAGAAGATCGCCATTGCCAATGACGCAACAATGGCGGCGGCCATCGGCACAAGGAACAAACCGTGGAAGTCAATCACTCCGTCTTTGGTGTAGACTTCCTGCATCAGATAAGGGCAAACCGTGTTCGCGACCAATGCTCCTACGCCAAGAATCATCACATTGAACAACCCTTGCGCGCTGGAACGAACGTCCTTCGGAAAATGCTCGTCCACAAAGATGTAGACTGTGGCAAAGAAAAACGCATAGCAAATTCCATGCACGATCTGAACGACGATGATCAGTTCTTTCTGAGGCATGAATGAGTAAACCGCAAATCTCAATGCGTGCCCCATAACTCCCACGATCATTGTGGTACGCCAGCCCAGAGCTTTCAGCGTTGCCCCCAGAACAAACATCGTCAGGATTTCTGCAATCTGTCCGATACTCATCACGGGCATAACCCAGTTGCCGGGAATGCCAACTTCTTTGCTGGAGAGAAATGTACCGGTCCAGTTGAAGTAGCAGTTATGAACGAACGAGTCGATAAAGGCGACGATCCACAGGATCAGAACGAACGGATGCTTCAGCAGTTTTGCCGCCTGCAACCAGGCCAAAGACTGAGCTTCTCCTTCAACAGCGGCTTTCGGAGGAGTATGCGGCAGTGTCAGGCTGAAAGCAGCCAGCACCAATGAAGCCACTCCGGCCACGATGTAGGTCCACTTTGTGGCATCCTGAAGCGGTTCGCCTGTGAGTCCATTTGCGAGGACTGCACCCAGCCACGCGACAAAACCGACAGGTTGAGCAGCATCAACTTTGGCCCAGTCAACAAGAATGAATGTGAACGGCCAGGCGGCAAAAATCCAGCCAAAGGTGCCGCCCATTCGCACGATCCCGAACTCTTTTTGAGCATCCTTCATGTTGGCGAAGGCAATCGAGTTGGTAATCGAGATCGTCGGGACGTACAGCAAACAGTGCAGCGACATCAGGCCAAAGAATGGCCAGAACGATTTTGTGAATGCCAGCCCCAGAATTGCGAGCCCACCAACCAGATGGCTGAAGGCAAGGAAACGCTCGGCCGAGAAGTTTCGGTCGGCAAATTGGTTACTGAAGAACATCCCGATGATGGACGCGATCGGAAATGCGTTCAAAATCCAGGACTGTTCAGCTGTTGTAAAACCGAGACCTGGCAGGTAACCAAAAATCAGTGGCAACCACGCCCCCCAAATGAAGAACTCCAGAAACATCATGGCAAAGAGGCGAGTTTTCATAGTATTCTTCAATCATCCTGGCAAAAAAGTGTCTGCGGGATAAGGCGGACCTGGACCCAACGATGTCGGATGATGACAGCCTAATTTACCGAGGGCAACCGTCTGCCACCCGTTCTTTGGCAGGACTGACGGCATTTTTGCCGTCCAGTTGAATCTTTACCGCCATTGCCGATTCCTGTTAGACTTCGATGCTCGGTTTTTATTCAGTGCGCGGTCACAATTGAACCATTGCTCCGGATGCTGTTCCCGCGAACACCCGGTCTCAATGTCATATCGTGCACAGAATTACTATCTCCCGAATGGATTCCCGGGACTCCAGGAGTTGCTGAATCATGGATCGATTCCGACATCAAAAGCGTTTTCTGCTGCTGTCCGGTGCAGGTTTTCTGTTGACCGGCTGCGGTTCAACGGAACCTGCTCCAGCCGATGCCGACACCGCCCTGATCGATGAACTGCTGAGCTCCGGTGGCAATTCCACAGCCAAACTGAAAGAGCCCGCCGAACCCGTCTACACCGAAGACAATCAAACAGATCACACTCAGACCGTCAGCCGCACTCGACCCGCAGACCGTCGCTCTGGCCAATCCAGTGCTCGCGGTGATCGTCTGGAACTGCGTCTCCAGAAAGGCGACCGCTTTCCGCTGGTCAAAACGGTCCACCAGACGTTGAATCAGAGATCCGAGCAAACTCCGGCTCTTGCTGAAACTCGGCTGGAACTGACGCTGGTGATCACAGTTGAGGAAGTCCGCGACGATGCGATCCTCCTGGGAGTCCGTTATTCCCGAGTCAACTATGCTCACGATGTGGCTGGACAGCAACTGGCTTATGACTCGTCGACTCATGCAGGAGCCGTTCCCTGGGACGCTGTGCCCTATGCAGGAATGATTAACAACGGCTTCTCGTTCTGGCTCGGTCGCGATAACAGTATTCGCGAAATGGTGGGCTACAAGGAGTTTCTGGAACGTTGCGTGGCGGAAGTTCCTCTCGAACGACGCGAAACTCTGCTCTCCGAAATCAGCAATCGATTCGGCGACGACGGCGTGGCCAACTTTGTGGATGATTCCATCGGCCTCCTTCCCTACGACGCAACCGTCGATCCCGATGCGGCCACTCGAGTCCTGCCCGGTGACGTCTGGACTCGCGAACGTCGTCTGATGCAACCGGTTCCGGTTCAATTGACTTCCACTTATCGCCTGACAGGCATCAACGATACAACAGCCGAAATTGATATTACTGGCCGCATCGCCTCTGGTGATGCTGCAGCCTTGAACACAGCGGGGCGATTGAGAATTTCCGGAGGACACAGCCTTGGCCGCTGCATCGTTGACCGAGCGACCGGACTTCCACTGGAGATGAATCTGACCCGTTATATCACGATGAAACTGACCACGGCTGACGAAAAAGAAGTCGTGCAGGAAAAAACCATCGTGACCACAATTCGAGCGTTCCCCGAAACTCGAGGCCCGGTTGCCGTCGCACCCGTTTCGACTCCGATTCAGCGTGTCTCCGGATTCAACGAGCCTCAGAATCCACAGTCGTCATCATCGACACAGCCC
>CAIJTV010000662.1:0-2998 GCA_903823635.1 uncultured Planctomycetaceae bacterium | reverse complement strand
GTATCGATCCCGTTGTTCAGATTCTCAGTCACCTGATCGGCTTCGGGACCGGAGGCGGGAACAAAAACGTAGGTGTCATTATTGGCCCCACCGAACAGTGAGTCGTTTCCTGCACCGCCGATGAGCGTGTCATCTCCGGCACCGCCGGACAGAGTATTGTTCAGACTGTTGCCGAACAGCGTGTCAGCACCGGCACCGCCTATGATGTTCTCAAAGACACCAGCGGAATTGAGTTTCAATGTGCGATCCGTATGCACCGGCTGAATCGAAGTTGATCCAAGATTAAGGACAACGTCTAACGTCAGAAATGCGAAGCTCAGTGTATCAATACCTTCGTTCACATTCTCGGTCACCTGATCCGCTTCGGCAACGGAGGCGGAGTTAAACAAATAAGTGTCATTATCCGCCCCACCGAGCAGCAGGTCATTGCCGGAAGCGCCCATAAGCGCATCGTCACCGGCACCACCCGACAGAGTATTGGCGAATGAATTCCCACTGAGTGTATCGTTGAAGTCTGACCCCGCCAGGTTTTCCACCAGAGAAATCGTGTCACTTCCCGATCCAATGGTGTTTTGAGATCCTGTATGTCCAAGGCCGACGGTGACTCCGATCTGTGCCGCACGATAGCTGACCGTGTCGCTACCGCTTCCACCGTTGATGATATCGTTGCCTGATCCACTGATCAGAATATCGTTACCGTTGTCACCGAAAAGTTGTCCACTTATTCCCGCGCCAAGGGTGCGAGCCAACTGCAGTACGTCGTTTCCGCCACGGCCTGTGATGACCACCTGATTGACGCTGGTCACTGCGATTCCAGTGTTGATGATCCCACTTTGCTCAATAATCCTGACCAGTCCCGCAATACTTGAAACGGTGATTAGGTCGTCATCTGTATCAGATCCACTGACTGTCAGAACGCCGCCTGTGAATGAGTATGTGATTTCGATTGCGTCTGTGACAGACACAGACAGAGTTCTCGTGGAGGCAGGATTGACGCCATCGCTGGCTCCCACCGTAACATTATAATTGTTGTTGCCATCTGCATCCGTGGGATACTCAAAGTTTGGCGCTATGATAAAGGACAGCTCGCCCGTCGCCGCGTCGATTTCAAACAAATCACCGTCGGCACCGCCAGCAATGGAATAGGTTACCGTTGCAAGTTCGGGGTCGGAAGCGGCGATTGTGGTGACCGAGATAGTATTCTCAGCCAGCGCGTAAACGTTTCCACCAGTGAATGCGGGTGCCTCATTGACATTGATCAAAGTGATGATCAGAGTGACATCCGAGAATAATCCTGCTTCGTCGGTTGAGCGGATGATGACCTGCCGAGTCGATCCCGCTTCAAAATCGAGACCTGTAGAACCGACTCTCAATTCATTTTCCACCAGACGAAACTGACTGCTGTCGAGCGCTGTCAGAAGGCTGAGGCGAGTGACATCCCCCGAGTTCGGGTCACTACCGGAAATCCTGCCGACAAGGCCATCGGGAATATTTTCGCGAATCGATGTGTTCGAGATCGTGGCTGCGTTCGGATAGTCATTCTCTTCAAAACCAGGAGTGCCGTTAAGCAGATAGCTGGCTCGCCAGTTCGCCGGCGAACTGTAGCTTGCCGCTACGTTTTTGACCGTCAGCGAATACCCGCCGCCATCCGGAGTCACCGGCCAGGGCGGTGTCGTCGTCGCTTCATCATCGTAGTTGAAATCCTGAATCGTCACGTTGGAAGCACTTGTCAGTCGGATTTGCTCGCCACCATTATCAAGACTGCCGGTATAGACTCCGGCGACTCGCACGTTCGTTCCGTATCGCAATTCAAATGCCGCTTGGTTCTTGATGACAACGACTGACTGCCCCGGCTCAAGAAATGCAACGGCTCCGGTGGTAAAATCAAACGTGATTCCGGCGGTAAACCGGACACCGGAAAGAGTAATCGTCTGGGCTCCGATGTTTCGCAATTCGATGAACTCAAAGTTCTGCTTGTCATTGAACGGCGCGGCCGGTGTGCCTGCTTCGGCTGCGGGATTGTAATGGACTTCAGCAATCGCAAGGTTACCAGCAGCGGCCGGCACGGCCGCCGTGAAAACAGATTCGGCGAGAGCTGACCACGTCGATCCATCAAGAACTCGGGCTTTCAACGCCACGGGCCCTGAAAGTGCGACACCTGGATTCGAACTGCTGCTGGCGATCAATTCGGCATCGAAAGACAAGTCGGAGCTACTCGCATCAAACTGGTGCAGTTCTACCGCAATCGTATTCTGCCCGTTCACAAGTAACGCCGGGTTCACGTCAAACTCGTAAAATGTCTGCTCATCACCTCCACCCACACTGTTTATAGCGGGAGTCGAGGCAGAGATAACTCCGGTCGGCATGTTGCTCCGAGTCACCTCGACACCATTGACGTAGACAACAGCTCCGTCATCTCGTTTGAGTCGCAGTTTCAGTCCGACGAGCTGGGAAGCTCCTGTGACGTTAAAGTGACGACGAAGATAGGTCGTGATGAATTTGGCTCCGGGATCTGATCCGAACCCGACTGTTGTAGTTTCATCTCCATCGCCGTAGCCCAGTTCGGCATCTCCGGCGGCCCATGCGGAATCGTCAAAAGAGCCCGCTCGCCATGCTTCACCCTGGTCGGTTCCCAGGTCAAAGTACTTCCAGGTGGATCCGCTGGACACAAGCGATGTTGAAAGGATCGAAGCGTCATAGGCGATTGCCGCAGGGTTAATACCGCCGCCGACCTGTCGCGGATCACTTCTGTCGGTCGTGTAGTAAACTAAACCGCCGGCTGCCGAATACTTCAGAATGTCTCCGGGAATAATCTGGCCGCTGAACTTTGGAAGACCATTGATCAGCGACTGAGGCGAGTCGATCATCGGGAACAGGCCGTTGTTGCGGAACTGCTGCAGAAGAACAGGATTCCGATTCCCCAGGAATCCGTTCTGCATATTATCCACAGCTGCCAGCCAGTCCGTCCGACCAAGAGGACTATCAGGCCGCTTGGAAT
>CAIJTV010000661.1:0-7776 GCA_903823635.1 uncultured Planctomycetaceae bacterium | reverse complement strand
TGATCAAGAATGGCCGCAGAGGCTACGAAGATTGACTGCCCTTCTCGTTCAAAAGTCTTTGATCGGGCTGAGTGATCTGGATCGGTTTGAACCTCGATCGCCAGCGGCCCGAGCCATTTTTCGCTGAACTTTTCTGCCAGTTCTTTAGGCATCGAAGGGACGACTTGCAGAGTGATCTCGGTTCGTTCCCGGATTCGAAAGTCTAACCGCGCGGCAGCAGTAGAGAAATTCTGACTGACAAACTTCAGAAGCACCGCGACAACATCACTTCGGGAGCTGAAGTTGCGAAGCTGATTCTTCAAGGCGGTGGACTGTGCCTCGAATGCAGCCGCAATCTGCGGCGTCGCGGGCATTCGTCCCGGATTGGATTCCGTTGTCGTTGATTCGGCCATGGTGCTCAGTCAATCCGGAATCTCAGTCACAATCGTCGTCAGGCGACACGTGGCAACCCGGCAGGCAATTCGCCTCACACGCAAACTAACGAAGCGAGTGGGCCCTGCAATGGAGTAGGTGCTCTCGTCTGGTTCGGACGGATAGGGCAACGACTTGAGCAGAGTTTTCCTCTACGCCGCAAGTACCGGCAAATACTGCCGATTGTAATTCTGACTGAGACTCTACCTGCGGCGAAAAGACAGATCTGTTGGTGTGGCCCGTCAATCCGCATCCGGGAGGCTTCGCATGCATTCGCGAAGTCGTAGATTCGTCCGTGAATAAACAGAGGAAACAGAGAGGTGTTCATCCTGATGTCGGTCTCATCTCTGCTCCCTCTGTATTCACTAAGCTCTCGTCCATGATCCACACCGCTGTGCCCCCGACACCAGCCGCGATACCTGGCGAGATTACTCGCATCGATTGCAGTGCGTCTGAATTTTAGAGCGGGTGCCCTTGACCGCATTAAACAGAGAACGGGGAAGCACTCTGTCTAAGACGTTCCCGGACACCCGTCGTTCAAGAAGAACGCTCGCTGCGGAGAAAGCTCATGGGGATAGAGCAACAGCGTGCGAACTCACCTTGAGTCTCCATTGTTATGGCGATATCCATGTCATGATCGCAAAGACTCCACACCAGAAGAGGGACGTGGCAAGCATGATTGATGTCCATGCAACGGCCACCAAATGACTGGGCCTTGATTCATGAACAATTTGTTCGGCAGAAAACATCGAGAACTCGTTGTCGTCGGAAAGTCGTCTTCGAGGCACGTGCAATTCCTGTGTTCGAAAGCGGTAAAAGATCTTTTCAGAAACCAGACCGGTGCCGGATTGTTTCCGGGGGGCACGGCACTCAGCTCCATCTTTCGGCGAACCGGTCTGACTTCTGAAATAGTTCGAAAGTCACTGTGGGGTTCAGTTCCCTTCTGCTTTCATAACTGCACGGTGTTAAGAAATGTTGACACGCCTCGCTGCTGAAAACAGCCCGGAACAAGAAGCCGCCGCGCTCGCAACGAATTGTTGCCAGAGTGCAACACGAGCGGATGCGTCATCGCATCACGAAGGAACTCCCCGGTGCCCGAGTTGTGCTAAGAAAGCGTGGAAGCCCGAGACCGAGTCCCGGACAAACCGGAAATCACACGGACGACGGACTTTCAAGGCCCCTTATCTCGATTCTCCTGAAGCCCACTATGGAACTACGGGCTTGACCGGAGGCCGATGGCGTAGGATTTCTGCATGAAAATCGCCAAGACTATGCCAGATTGCGGGCTGCCCGAGATCAACTTCGGCAATTACGACATCGCCCCAGCCTTTGGCTTTTGCGACCGGTCGCCCATCACGACCGTAGATGGCGGTAATCATCCAGTTTGAGGCGATGTCAGAATACGTGCTGCTCACAACATACACATGATTCTCACAAGCACGGGCTGATGCGAGCAGTGGATTGCAGCCCCAGACCGGGAAGGCGATCACTTCCGCGCCACGGTTGCTGAGTTCTCGGGCGACCTCCGGATAGAAGCCGTCATAGCAAACCATCATTCCAACTTTGCCAAAGCGAGTTTCAAAGACGGGGTACTCGGCACCGGCTTCAACGCCCGCATCAATCTCCGTTCGCGGCAGCGCGACCTTGCGATACTTCCCGACGACTTTCCCGTCAGGACCAATCAGAACCGCCACATTGAAGATCCGATGCTGTTCACGCTCCACCAGCCCAGCCACGATATACAGATCATGCTGTTTCGCCAGCGTGCCGAAGTAGTCCGTCGATGGCCCTGGAATGGTTTCGCCACAATCGGCCATTGAACGACCCGAATTAAAGTACGTCAGCGTTTCGGGCAACACAACAAAATCGGCCTTCTGCTCCGCCGCCTTCGCAATCAACGGCGCGAACTGTTCACACTTGTCGGCGTTCGACGTGCCCGCAGCCGGTCCAAAGTGAACGGTCGCTAAACGAACCTTGCGAGACTTCGGAGTTTCGATCGCCGCCAGTCGAACTTCAGACCATTCCACCGAGGCTTGATCGGCCCAGCGATACGACAGTTCAATGCGTGCCTGCGTTGCCGACGGCGGACATCGAAACACTCCTTCGACTGTTGTCCAGCCGTCGATCTGTTCCGGGCCATCGGCCGGATACTCGGGTTCAGATTGCGGCTTCTCGCCTTCTCGATAAGTAGTGGTCGCTGCAAAATCATGAACAGCCGCACGGCCCTGAGCATCCTTCCAGAAAATACGTGCGACCGCTGTTCGGCGAGGATATTCGACGTTCACTACTTTTCGGAGTGCAGAGAAGTGGTACGTCCGGCCACCTTCTACGGCAATCGTTTTCTCCCACCAGCCGTGCAGACCTTTTCGTTGATCAGAACTCGTCAACAGACTGCCGGATTGACCGGGACCACCCTTCGGCAGGAACTTAAACTCCGGCAAAGCATCTTCACGCGGCCCGGCATGAGTCCAGCCATCAGCAGATCCGGAAATCAGTCCATCTGATGCGATCAAAGACCCTGAAAGAAGTAAGCTGATGAGTAACGATCGAATCACCATCTTCAGAGTCCTTTGTAATATTCAGAATTGTCCACACACACGGCAGAGCCTCAGCCCCCGAAAGCTCCCGCATGGCTCGGAGGGCGCACGACCTGTCGTTCGCCAGCCTGTTTACGACAACATCTTCTGAGCCCATTCACCGAGCGCCTTCTGAACATCCTTCATCGCCGCGTCACCGGCAGCACGAGCAGCCTCCAGATCGCCGTTAATGAGATCAGACTGACAGAAGAAATAAAACTTAATCTTGGGTTCCGTGCCAGATGGTCTGCCAGCAATCTGATTTCGTACAGGCTGCGATTCATCCGACTTGTAGATCAACAGATCACCGCGCGGTTTCTCAATCGTCCCCGCGCTTTCGCCGGACGGGATGGAAATCCTACGGCCCGTTTTGTAATCCGCTGCTTCAGTAAATCGAATGGCACCGAACTGAGCCGGAGGAGCGTCGCGCAGAGTCTGCATCAGACCATCAATCTTCGCTTTCCCGGTGGGACCTTCGCAATAGATGGATTTCTGACCTTCACAGTAATAACCGCAGTCGCGATACAACTGGTCGAGCTGATCGAGCAACGTGCGACCTTCGGATTTCAGTTCGCCGGCGAGTTCCAGAATGTACAACGCGGCCACGCTGGCGTCTTTGTCGCGGCAGAAATCACCAGCAAGAAAGCCGATCGATTCTTCAGTGCCGAACACAAAATGGTCGGTGCCGTTTTCTTCCATCGTCTGCGCGATGTACTTAAAGCCGACGAGCAGTTCGCTGAAGCAACGGGCTCCGTGAAATGCGGCCACTGCTTTTGTCAGAGGCGTCGTCACCAGAGTTTCCACCACATAATCCTGCGGCGAAAACCGTCCGGACGCTTTTCGTTTGCGGAACAGATAATCGGTGATCAAAGCTCCGACCTGATTACCACTGAGCGATGTGAATCCGCCAGATCCATTGCGAACCATAACCCCCAGACGATCGGCGTCCGGATCGGAAGCGATGATCAGGTCCGTTGGATTATTTGTCGCCTTTACCCAATCAATCACCGGATCAAAGACTTCCAGGTTTTCCGGATTCGGAGCATGCTTGGGCACGTTCGGGAAATTTCCGTCAGGCGTTCGCTGTGGCTCAAAAATATCCACTGTCGAATACCCGGCCGCCAGAATCACGGCATACACATTCGTCTCACCGACCCCATGCAGAGGAGTAAAGATGGCTCTGATGGTGCGATTACTGGACTCCGACAACTTCGCAACTCGCCCGACATATTCTCGATCAACGTCCGCACCAATAATCGAGATGCGACCGTCGGCCACTGCCGCCGCAAAGTCCACTGTCGGAATCTTCTCCGCTCGTTCAACCTCGCTGACGATCCCCTTGTCGTGCGGCGGGATGACCTGCCCGCCGTTGCTCCAATAAGCCTTGAAACCGTTATCAGCCGGGGGATTATGAGATGCCGAAATCACGACGCCGATATTGCAACCCAGATGTCGCACCGAAAACGACAGAGCCGGTGTGGATCGACAGCTGTCGAACAGAAACACCTTCAGCCCATGCGCGGCGAAAGTGCAGGCGGTGATTCTGGCGAAGTGAGCCGAATTATTGCGAGTGTCATGAGCAATCACGGCGGAGCCGCCGGTTGTACACCCGGTGGATCGCAGATAGACGGCCATCCCATGAGCCGATTCGGCGATCGTCCGATCATTAATTGTCGCCGGTCCCATTTCTCCCATTGGACCGCGCCGTCCACCAGTGCCGAACGGAATTGCGGTCCAGAACATTTCATCCAGCTTCGACCATTCGCCAGCACGGATTAACGTTTCCAGACGTGGTCGATACTGAGCCACACTTTCGCGAGTCAGCCATGACTTCAGATTGGCCGGAGAGTCAGCCGTCAGCTTGCCTGCGGCGGCGGCGGTGTCGATAAGCGTAAACAACTCGGTAGTCATCAATCCCGTTTCCTGAATTGGTCCAGTGCGTTTCTGTGTTTAGCCAGTTCCCCGAAAACCGCAGTCTATCGTTTACTCCTGCTCGTGCCACCACCGGCCCCACTTGTGTCGATACTGGTAGACTGAAATAAGGGGGCTGAAGTAAGGGAACATCCTGCTTGTCCAATAAAGTAGCAACGTCCCCTTTTTATGAGCAGGTTTCCGATTGTCGCCAGACTGTGGCAGTTGCGGAAGTGGCTCGAACCATTCACACTAGGCCCCGCGGTGAATCGAGTGACAGCCAGTCTGGTCTCGTTTCACAGCCTGATCGTTTCAAAAATCCGGGATGAAGGCATCGTCCACGTGCCGCGACCCTGAAACGCAGTCAATTTCAGAACCCGGCAAACAGGCACCGACGTGCCGCTTTTGTCAGTTCCACTACCGATAACCATTGATCAAAGATAGCCATGTCAGCGATTGAAACATTTGAAACAGAATTGAAAAAGAGTGTTGGCGGCTCCGCGGAGTCCGGCACTTTCTCTTCGTCCCAGGTTCTGAATGCCGTCGAGTCCACCTTGCTGGCTCAGAAGGATTATCATCGATTGTTTGACGCGAAGCTGATGCGCGTTCGCCAGAGTCTGGGCATGCCGGTGACGCAGCCGACTTCTTTGAAAGATATCCCTGCCGAGCATGAAGTCGCCTTCCGCGAAGCTTACACGAATGCGGCTCGCGAGATCGGCCAGTTGTTTTTGAATGACGGTCAGCTCGCCGATGCCTGGGCCTATTTTCGGACGATCAACGAAACAACTCCGGTGCGTGACGCTATTGCGAAGCGAGCAACGGAGATCGGATCAGAACCGGGAGCTCAGCTCGATGAATTGCTCAATCTGGCCCTGTATGAAGGGGCTCATGTTGTCGAAGGTCTGAAGCTGTTGCTGAAGTCTCACGGAATCTGCAATACGGTCACTGCCATGGGCCAGTTGCTGGCTCAGATGACGCAGGATGAACGCCGTCTGGCCGCGGCTGTGATGGTGAGAACGATCTATTCCGATCTGCAGCACAATGTTCGGCGTGATGTCGAGCGACGTCAGCCAACGTTGAAGCCAGGCTTGAGTCTCGGCGAGCTGATTCGCGGGCGAGAATTCCTGTTCGCCGAGGGAGCTTACCATGTTGATGTGTCGCATCTGCACTCGATCGTCAGCTTTGCTCGACACTTGCTGCCCAGCGACCCGGAACTGAAGCAGGCGATCGAGCTCAGCCAGTACGGTGCTCAACTGGCCGAACAACTGCGGTACCCCGGCGATGTCCCGTTCGATGATTATTATGCGGCCAATGAATACTTTCTCAAGGCCGTTGCGGGGATGGTTGTGGATGAGTCGATGCAATACTTTATCGACCGCCTGAATCAGGAACCAGATGCCGCCGACAAACGCATGATTGCCTTTGTACTGGTTGATCTGGGGCAACGCGTGGACCGAGTGAACATGGCTCTGGATGCGGCTGCTCCTCATGTCAGCCGGCTCGAAGATCCAGCAGGCTTCTCGTTCGCGTCTTATTGCGTGAGTGCCAAACGATTCGATACTTTGCAGGCGGCTGCTCGTGAGAACGACGATGTGCTGGCGATGGCGACGGCGTTGCTGATGAAGGGGAAAGGGTAGTTTTCAGTATTCAGAAATGCGGCACGTGAGAAAAGCTCGCCATCCTTCGCAGATGGCGAGCTTTTGATCGGGGCAACTGAGCCGGATGGTTACTTCTGCGTTGAGACGCAGTAGAGATGTTTGCTGGAGCGAATGAAGATCTGGCCATTGCTGATTGCGGGGGTGGCACTGAAGTCTTCGGCATCAGCTGTCAGACGATTGGTCGCCAGCTTTTCAAAGGTATCGCCGGCCTTCAGCACATGGATCTCTCCCGCGCGAGTGACGTAATAGATCTTGCCATCGCCGATCACGGGCGATGAATAATCCGAGCCGCGACCGCCACCAAAACCGCCTCGACCACGTCCGCCGCCTCCAAAACCACCACCCGGAGGCTGTCCGGGTGCACCTTGTCCGCCGGCGGCTGGGTCACCACCGGGCCGACCAGCAGCTCCCGCTTCTCCGGGGCCTCCAGCAGCACCGCCCTGTAGCCGAGCCTGGAAGATTTCTTTGCCGTCAGCCGCATTCAGACATTTCGCTGTTCCACCTGAAATCAGGTACATGCGTCCTTCGTAAACCAGCGGGGTTGCGAAGCGATTGCTGTCTTTCCCGGACCAGACCACATTGGACGCAGTCACATCACCTTTACCACCGGCCTTAACGGCGATCGACCCACCGCCTCGGCCTTCCACCGCGTAGATCATTCCATCGGAGACGACGACGCTGGAATTGAACTGGTCCGTGGCCATTGCGGTGCAGTACCACTTGAGTTTTCCAGTGGCAGGATTGATTGCCCAGATTTCATTCGGAGCACCAATCACAACATCTGTACGTGTCTCGTCGATCTGTGACAGAGCAGGAGTTCCCCAGACATTGCCAAGTCCATCACTCTCGGACTTCCACAGTTCTTTGCCTGTTTTTTTATCCAGACCAACGACGGCTCGCGTTTCTGGCCCGGCCGGAACGATCAACACATCATTCACCACGATCGGGCTCGAAGATGATCCCCAGGCTCGGTCGTCGGATTGAGTGCCCACGCTGACATGCCACAGGTCTTTTCCATCGAGATCGTACGCGTAAACGCCGGACTTGCCGAAAAACACATAGATGCTTGTGCCGTCAGAGACCGGAGTATGCGATGCATAACCATGCTCCGGAACTCCCATGCCCGTGTATTCGTCTTCCGGCAGAACAGCATCGATGGTCTTTTCCCAAAGGGTTTTCCCGGTGGCTCGTTCGAAACAAACCAGATGTCGCTTCAGAGC
>CAIJTV010000660.1:0-1828 GCA_903823635.1 uncultured Planctomycetaceae bacterium | reverse complement strand
CAGATCAATTATGGTCGTCAGCGAGGCGTGCCGTGGGGGATTTCGGAATCCGGTTACAACATGCTGGATCGCAGTCTCAACTACCAGTACCGCGCGTTTGGAGTTCCGGGGCTGGGATTGAAGCGAGGTCTCGCGGAGGATCTTGTCATCGCGCCGTACGCCACGTCGCTCGCGCTGATGGTAGAACCGGAGGCTGCGTGCCGAAATCTGGAACGGCTGGCTGCCGACGGCCGAGAAGGTGACTATGGCTTCTTTGAAGCCGTCGACTATACACCGTCACGACTTCCGCCAGGGATGACCAGCATCACGGTTCGTCAGGTGATGGCTCATCATGCGGGAATGAGTCTGCTCTCGCTGGCTTATCTGCTGCTGAACAAGCCGATGCAGAAACGATTCGCTGCCGACCCGGCCTTCCGAGCCGTTGATTTGCTGCTGCACGAACGAGTTCCTCGAGCTACAGTTCCTGTGTTTCCGCATGCCATCGAAGCCGGAGCAACTCGCAGCGCATCCGCCGAAGAGGCGGGGACGATGCGCGTCTTCACCGATCCGAACAGCCCCGTACCCGAAGCGCATCTGCTGTCGAATGGGCATTATCACATCGCCATCACAAGTGCTGGTGGCGGTTACAGCCGTTGGCGAGATCTTGCGGTCACGCGCTGGCGGGAAGATCCGACACGCGATTGCTGGGGAACATTCTGCTATCTGCGGGACCTTGAAAGTGGCGTGCTCTGGTCCACTGCCTTGCATCCGACCGGACGTTCTACGCGTCATTATGAAGCGATCTTTACTCAGGCTCGGGCCGAGTTTCGCAGACACGACGAACATATTGAAACACATACCGAGATCAGCGTTTCGTCCGAAGACGATCTTGAACTGCGGCGAGTCACGCTGACAAATCGCTCGGAACGAGTTCGCGTCATCGAAGTCACCAGTTATGCCGAAGTGGTCCTGGCGACTCAGGCTCAGGATGAATCTCATCCTGCATTCAGCAACCTGTTTGTTCAAACGGAGATCGTGCAACCTCAAAATGCGTTGTTCTGCACTCGACGACCTCGTTCGGCCGAAGAACATCCGCCGTGGATGATGCACATGATGACGATCGGGCGTTCCGTGGCTGGCGTTGTTGCAGGCCAGGTGAGTAACCGAAACGACGTCAGTTACGAGCCGTCGTTTGAAACGGATCGCATGAAATTCATCGGTCGTGGGCGAACTCTTTCGGCACCCGCAGCGTTCGATCAACAGAGGCCTCTGTCCAACACGGTGGGCTCGACTCTGGATCCGATCGTCAGTATTCGCAACAAGTTGATTCTGCAGCCCGGCGAATCTCTTCGCGGTGATATCGTCACAGGCGTTGCCGAAACTCGCGATGGCGTCAGGGTAATGGCCGAGAAGTACAGCGATCCAAGTCTGGCCGATCGAGTGTTTGAGCTTGCGTGGACTCGCGGCCCGATCATGTTGCAGCAATTGAATGTGACAGAAGCCGACGCGCAGGCTTACGGACGACTGGCCGGATCCATTATCTATGCTTCAGCCCTTCGACGAGCGCGGACGAGTGTGCTGATTCGGAATCGACGAGGTCAGTCCGGTTTGTGGGGATATGGAATCTCGGGCGATTTGCCGATCGTGCTGGTTCGAATTCGAGATGCGGAAAAGATCGAACTGGTACGTGAAGCGTTTCAAGCTCATGCCTGGTGGCGAATGAAGGGACTAAACGTCGATCTGGTTATCTGGAATGAAGATGATTCGGTGTATCGTCAGTCGCTGCAGGACGCCATCATGGATGCCGTGGCGGCCAGCCCCGCATCGGCTCTGCTGGACCGTCCGGGTG
>CAIJTV010000659.1:0-6680 GCA_903823635.1 uncultured Planctomycetaceae bacterium | reverse complement strand
ATGAGTCGATCCAGCGCTTCGACAACTCGATCAACTTCTTCGCTGCTGATTTCTTCGTACTCGTCAGAACTTGTGAGGCGAAACTGTGAGTCTTCTGACATAGCGATGCTCCTCCATGAGTCCGCCGACTGTCGCGGCAAATCCAATAACCTACTGATCAAGTCTTTGTTTATCGACAGCGGCTTCCCTGCCACCGGACGAGTAAACCCGGTTTTCCTGATGTCCGCAACCCGAGGGTTACCGAGTTCCCGCAGACTATCACTCCCCCATGGCGATGAATACACCGGATCGGCAGAACTTGCCGGTTCGATTGCTGCTGGCAGATCATCAGTTCACCACAGAGCGTGACGGTCTCCTCTGTCCGGATTCAATCTTCAGCCAGGATCCAGGCTTCGGCAGGGCAGTCGTCGCGGTACGCTCGTCATCGTCGTTCCCGAAGGATACAGTCACGGTCCTTTGCGAGCTTACTCGCCCCCGCCTGTTCCTCTGCCTGCCGATCAACGAAGGTGATTCTATGACGCTGTCTTTTCGACGCATATTTCAATGCATTTCATTTTTCGCTCCGAGCTTTGCGTTTCTGTTTGTCCTCGAGACAACATCGTTAACCGCATTTGGATCCGAAGGCTCATTACGAGTCGGAGTGGCCGAAGCCGATATCACGCCGCCGGTCGGTTTCCCGATGGCTGGCTACTATCACGAACGTCTGGCTGAAGGCGAAATCGATCCTCTGAAAGCCCGTGCGATTGTGTTTGTCGACGGCGAAACCAGCGGGGCACTTGTCGTCTGTGATCTGATTGGCATCTCAACGGATCTCAAGAACGAAGTTCGAAAACGTGCTTCTGAGAAGACCGGAATTCCAGCGGAATATATCGCTCTCTCCGCGACTCATTCTCACACCGCTCCAGACTACATGAAGGAGCTGTATCTGCGAATTGGAAACGAACCGCAGCCGGAGATGCGAGCGAACTACATCGACAAGTTGATCGGCGGCCCGGTCGATGCGATCTGTACCGCCTTCGCCAACGCAAAGCCATCCATTATTGAAACAGGCTCCGGGACACAGAATGAAGCGGTCGCGTTCAATCGCCGTGCGGTCACTCGCGACGGCAGCGTGAAGACATGGATGGCGGCCAGTCATCCGGATTTCGTCCGAACCGCCGGGCCGATTGATCCCCAGATCGGACTCGTCATGATTCGCGACGAAGCCATGAAGCCCGTAGGAGTTCTCAGCAACTTTGCCCTGCATCTGGACACAGTCGGCGGCATGAAATGGAGTGCCGACTATCCGTTCTTTATTGAACGAACTCTGCAACAGTCGCTCGGCGCCGGAGTGATCTCCATCTTTGGCAATGGTTGCTGTGGAGACATTAATCACGTCAATCCTCGCAGCACTGAGCGGAATACGGCTGCCGTCATTGGGCAGTCGATTGGCAATTCCATCGTGCGTGATCTGTCCGGGTTACAGCCGCTTGGCAATCAGAAGTTGACAGTGAAGTCGCGAGTCGTCCAGTTGCCAATGCAGGATGCGACTCGGGAAGAAGTGGCCCAGTCCATTGAAGTACTCAACAAGGCCAAACGGAAGGAGCCAGTTGAGTTTCTGGAACATGTCACGGCCTACAAAAAGCTGATCATCGACCAGATGCGACACAAGGAACCGTTCGCAAAGACGGGCGAGCATATCACCTGGGGCTTGAGCCGATCGTTGGCCGGGATCGGTGACAATCTGCCGGTTGACATGACGGTCATTACTCTGGGATCGGACGTCGCCATCGTCGCACTTCCGGGCGAGGCGTTTGTGGAACTTGGATTGTCGATCAAGCAGGCTTCGCCGTTCAAGACAACACTGGTGATTGAGCTGTCAAACTGCGTGGAGACCATCTACGTTCCGACACGTGTTGCTGCCGCAGGCGGGAGTTACGAAGTGACGAACTCAACCACCCTGCCAGGTTCCGGGGAGTTGATCGTCGAAACGGCGATTGCACTGCTGCGTGAAGCCGCAACAGACGTCATCGCACAAACGCCGGCCGCCCCCTGATAATTCAGCACGGGATACGACTACTTGGCATCATCCCCCGGAAGTTCCGCCGCGAACTTGTGCAGTCGCAACCACACCGCGGCTCGTTCAGACCAGTCGCGGGCTCCGGGAGGCGGTGTCCTGTGTCGCATCCCAAAACCATGGCCACCGGTTTCGTAGATATGCAGTTCCGTGGGAATCTGGCGCTTCACAAGCTCCATCAACAACATCGCGCTGCCTTGCGGAGGTGACGCTTTGTCATCAAGCGACTGAGCCATGAAGACCGGAGGCAGTCCGGAATCCAGATCGACGTCGGC
Source organism: uncultured Planctomycetaceae bacterium (assembly GCA_903823635.1). GTDB lineage: Bacteria > Planctomycetota > Planctomycetia > Planctomycetales > Planctomycetaceae > SXXK01. The sequence continues at coordinate 4,349 of CAIJTV010000659.1, read as the reverse complement.
TCGGATCGTTGTCGCTTCTGAATTCATGACCTGATAAGGATAAATTAACAGCGCCAGATTCGGACGAATTCGCCGGGGATCGCCGTCGAAAGAGATCAACTTTTTACCTGCCATCGCCACCAGAGCTGTCTGTCCGCCGGCAGAGAAGCCCATCACTCCGACCTTGTCAGGGTCAATGCTCAGCTCTTTCGCCTTATCGCGAACTGTCAGCAACGCCTGTTGTAGATCCTGCGCGGGGCCTTCGACGGGATTGGCGTGTTTATTCGTGGGAGTGCGATAAGCCAGTTCGATACTGACAATCCCCAGTGATGCCAGCCAGCGACAAACGTCCGAGCCTTCGTGCTCATCCGACAAGCGACCGAAGCCTCCGCCGGGAACAACGATGATCGCCGCTCCCGTCGCGATCTCTTTTACCGGCCGGTAGACAAAAAGCCGAGGCGTCGACACGTTGAATCGACGAGTCAGACCATCCGGCCCTTTCACTAATTCCTCAGGTGGATCAGCGCTGACTTTGGGTTCCGGATGTCCATTTGGCCAGATGATCAGTTCTGTGGGATCATCAGCGCTCGCCATCGGCACTGAGATCATGAAAGACATCGCAAGAATAATCGCAGGGCAAATAATCGCATCGCAAAGAAGTCTCATGGTCGGCCCTTGTTGGATTCACTGCCGTGATTGAAGTCGCTCCCCTTGTTGGGTTCACTATGGAAATGGCTGGAGTCGTCTTCGCTTCGCAACAAGCCGGCTGACGATTCAAAGAACTTTCTGCGGCGGCCGGGCACATGATCGGCTTGTGTGGACTGTTCTTCGAGGTCATGCATGTTCGCCTGGCAGACTCGACAGCCAACAGTTTTCAGGTGAAATTCGACGTAGGCTGCAGCCGCTTCGCTCAGCGTCCCCAGTAAAAAACCGCCCATTTCGGACCGAGTCGGACAACTCAGGCGTCCCCGCTGCCAGACTTCGCCGATCGAATTTCCTCCCTGGTCGCGGTGCCGAATCACTTGAGCAACGCGGGCCTGCAGAGCTTTGTCGGCTCTCAGTTGCGTTTCAAACTCCACCATGCGAGCAGCCGGGAGCAGTTCATCGAGCCAGGCGGCTAGTTCTCGGTCGGTCCAGGTCACGGATTGCCCCAATCCCCCAAAGGTTGGCGTCAGAGAAGAATGCACGCCTTGATGTAATAGCATATGTCGGCTAGATTCGCGTTTTCCAGTCAGGGGCGGTGCGGTTGATTTTTATTGCAACCACTCCTCGGAAATTTCGCAAACGCTGCAATGTTCACTGTTCAGCGGAATGAATTGCGAGAACACTTCAAGAAAACTGCAACTCCAGACGGTCGCCGCCCCGGCGGCACACCGGGGCTCACAGATAGTGCAATATCGTACTTATCACAACTCGGATCCTCCTCGCCTTCATCAGCTCTGGCATGCCTGCGCGCTGGGACGGAATGCTGCGGAGGGATTTTCCTGTGATGTGTTTGAGCTATTTGCCTGCTCCCCGCCGTATTTTGATCGCAAGGGACTCATCCTTGCTCTGGATGGCCAGCGAATCGTCGGCTATGTCCACGCCAGCTTTGCAGTGAACGCCACTGAAAGCAATCTGGATAAAACTCAGGGGATCATCTCGGCCCTGATGGTGCATCCTGAATACCGCCGTCGAAAGGTCGGAACCGAACTGGTTCGACTGGCTGAAGATTACTTAAGAACCAATGGTGCTCTCACAATTGAAGCGGGCGGCGGTTTAAACCGGAACGGCTTTTATTGTGGTATCTATGGTGGTCTGGAACCGTCCGGCTTTTGTGGTTCCTCTGCCGCGTGGAAGGAATTCCTTGGGGCATGCGGATATGTTCGAGGCAAAGAGACGTTCGTGTTTCGCCGCGATCTGTTGCAGAGCCGCGATCCCGTGAATGCAAAACTGCTCCGCCATCGACGTCATTTGAATCTGGTCATCACCGACCGCCCTTCGAAAGAAACCTGGTGGTGGTTCGTTCGCTTCGGGCATCTGGACTCGTTGCGGTTTGAACTGCAGGAAAAGACGAACCTGGAAGTTGTGGCAAGCGGTCAGATCATTGGCATGGACCTCTTTATTCCCAAATGGGGAGTCCGCAGTGTCGGGATTCGCGAGATCTTCGTGCCCGAATCTCAACGCCGCCACGGGTACGCTCAGGCGCTCGTGTTGGAAATCTGTCGCCGGCTTCGAGGCGAATCCGTGCAGCTTGTTGAGGCGCATGTGGATTCAGAAAACAAGGCGGCGATTGATCTGTTTACGTCGGCCAAGTTCGAGCTCAATGATCGTTTACTGACATTTGTTAAGACCCTGTAAGCACCTCAAAGCGATCTCAGGGTCTGGCTCAAAATGCATCCGTGTTCCAGTCGGGTGCAACAATTGAGCCTCAGCGAACGCAGGCGCACCGCTTGATTCTCTGATGGATGCAACCCCGCAGGTCACGTCAGGGCTGTACCTCCGTGGCACTCGGGAAGCCTCTGTTGATCGCTTTTTTCGTCACAAACAGACCCTTGACCGGGTCACTTCGGCGGAATTTTGTTCCCGGAATCGCAGCATGGTCTTGGAAAATCCGAGTCTGGTTTGTGTCAACACTGAAAGCCTGCTAAACTCTTCGGTTTCGAAAATCCTGCGACGGTGCGGCATTTGCTGTTCCGGTCGCTGCTTGTGCATCTCATATCCAGTGAAGTGCATTTTCCGTAGTGGGTTTGGCAAAGGTGTTTTGCCGGCACGATTCAGCGTGTCCACATGTTTTTCGATCTGACAGGAAACCAGTAGAAGTGCCTCAAGCGATTATGGTCAACATCAAAGAATTCCTCGAATCTGAAGGTCCACTTTCAGCAAGCGACCTTTCGATGCTGGAGAACGCAGTCAGCGGATCACAATTGACGGAAGTGCGACAGGGCGTCGGCGAATTATCTCGCCGAGTTGAAGCGGGCGAAAAATCAGAAGGTCTTCTGGCACGAGCCGGTGTAGGAGCTTACCTGCTGGCCCGACAGTCTCAGGCCGACAAGATTCTGTCCGGAGTGACTCGCGATGGCGTCGCTATGTTCATTCACGGGCAGTGTCTGACATCGTTGCACCGCCCGGAAGAAGCCGCCAATCGATTCGAACAGGCTGGCAAAGCGGGATATGATCCGGTCGGATGTGCTCTTCGTCGAGCCGGTGCGATTCGCGCCTCAGGCAAGATCGACGACGCTGAAAAGCTTCTGCGAAGCGTGGCAGCCTCTGCAGCCAGCCGTGCGGAATATTCTTTCCAGATGGGATGTATCTGGGCGGATCGTGGTGACTCTCTGACGGCTGTCGAATACTTCGAACGTGCTGTCGACATGGATCCTCATCACTCCCGCGCGTTGTTCTGGCTGGCCGCGGAAAACTGCCTGCGAGGTAACGACGACGAGGCGATTCGGTTGTACGAGCGATCTCTTTCACGTCCTCCGTTCTTCACGGGTGCGATGCTGAATCTGGGCCTGCTGTACGAAGACAAAGAGAACTATCAGGCAGCAGCGTTCTGCTTCCGACGTGTTCGTGAGTATGACCCAAACAATGAGTTTGCGGCGTTGTACCTGAAGGACATCGACGCGACTCAGGGCATGTACTACGACGAAGATCAGGCACGTCAGGAAGCTCGCATGAAGCACCTGCTGGGCCGTCCGGTCACGGACTTCGAACTGTCGGTGCGAAGCCGCAACTGCCTGCAGGCGATGAACATCAATTCGCTGGGCGATCTGACGGAAGTCAGCGAGCAGGAACTTCTGGCAGGCAAGAACTTCGGCGAAACATCGCTGATGGAAATTCGCGAACTGCTGGCTGCTCACGGACTACGAATCGGTCAGCACCTGCACAAGATTCATTCACGCGATCATGTTGTGGATCAGAGCCTCTCGCCAGAAGAGCAGGCAATGATGAACAAGCTGGTCGTCGATTTGAATCTGTCTGTTCGTTCTCGCAAGTGCATGAGCCGTTTGAATATCCAGACGATTGGGCAACTGGTTTCTCGGACTCCCGACGAACTGCTGGCCAGCCGCAATTTCGGCGTGACATCGCTCAACGAAATTCGCCAGAAGCTTGGCGAAGTTGGTATTCGTCTGCGAAACGACTGATTTTGGATTCTCACCGAACAGTCATCAGCCAGTTCTCTGGCTGATGACTGTTCTTTTCAGAGACGCAGTGGATCGATCCGGATTCCACCGAGTGACTACGGAGCAGACTCCGCTTGTTCTTCCGAAAAAGTCACTCTAAGATTCGGATGTTGAAAGAACGCCTGACAAAACCGGGACTGGCTCCCGCAAGGTCTTGAATCACAGAGAGACATGATAACCAAGGGTGCCTGTCCCGGTTTTGTGAGT
>CAIJTV010000658.1:0-2666 GCA_903823635.1 uncultured Planctomycetaceae bacterium | reverse complement strand
CGACGCCGAAGCATTTACCAGCGGATTCGCCGCAACGCTGCCAACCCGTTTCTGGAAGTCTTCGACGCGCCCAGGCCGTCGACGACGCGCGGCAGACGCGATGTCACCAACGTGCCGGCTCAATCGCTGACAATGCTGAACGATGCGTTCGTCATCGACCAATCCGCGAAGTGGTCCGCCTCACTGATTACCGACGGCGCGACCAGCGAGCAACGAGTCCGACGCATGTTTGTAGTGGCAGTCAGTCGCGAACCGGACGCCGACGAACTGCAGGCTTCGCTCGATTACCTCACAGAACTGGCCGCCGAACATGGCGTCGCAGTAGCCGACGTTGCCGGCAGCGGTGTGGTCTGGCAGGACTTCGCCCAGTCGCTCTTTTGCCTCAAGGAATTCATCTATGTCCGCTGAAATGTCGCGCGGCGTTCTGCCGATCACTCGCCGCAACATGCTCGCCCGAAGTTCCGTTGGCTTTGGATTGACGGCGCTGACCGGACTGCTGGCGACGCAACGGTCAGGTCTTTGCGCCGCGGAACCTTCTCAGGCTGTTCACCCCAGCCGCACGCTGCCGCCGCGCGTAAAGAGCGTCATTTTCTGCTTCATGTCGGGTGGCGTTTCAGCCGTCGATACGTTCGATCCCAAGCCGCGACTGAAACACGACCACGGCAAGCCCATGCCAGTGCCGATCAAGCCGACAATGTTCAACGCCAATGGCAACATCATGGCCAGTCCGTGGGAGTTCAGGAACTACGGAGAGTGCGGGTTGCCCGTGAGCGATCTCTTTCCTCACGTGGCTCAATGTGCCGATGACCTCGCCGTCGTTCGCTCGATGACCAGCATTGCGAACGAGCACGCCCAAGGAAACTACTTCATCCACACCGGCTTCTCTCTGGCGGGATACCCCAGCGCCGGAGCGTGGGTCAATTACGGGCTGGGAAGCGAGAACGACAACCTGCCGGGATACGTGGTCCTGGCCAGCGGCGGGTCGCCGCTGGGAGGGATCGGCATCTATGGCAACGGTTTCTTGCCGGCGGTTCATCAGGCGTCGCTGATTGATCCGAGTCAAACGGAACCGCTGGCCAACATCACACCGCGCGAAGCCGCCGGACGGCAACGCAAGCGTCTGCGATTTGTCGAACAGGTCGATCGGCGACAACTCGCACAGTCTGGCCACAACGAACAGATTGAGTCCGCGATTCGCAACTACGAGACCGCCTTCCGCATGCAAACCGCCGTCCCCGCGTTGGTCGAACTCTCGGAAGAAACCGAGGCCACCCGGCGACTCTACGGCATGGACTCGCCCGTAAAAGAGACCGCCGCCTATGGACAGCAATGCCTGTTGGCACGACGGCTGGTCGAACGTGGCGTGCGATTTGTCGAACTCACCTGCCTGCCGCGACCGACGGACCTCGGTCAGATCGGCAACCCCTGGGACCAGCACGGCGGACTGAAGGCGGGGCACGCCGAGATGGCGCAGCAGGTTGACCAGCCAATCGCCGGCTTGATTCGCGACTTGAAGCAACGTGGCCTGTTCGAGGAAACGCTGATCGTCTGGGCCGGAGAATTCGGTCGCACCCCGTTCGCCCAGGGAAGTGACGGCCGCGACCACAACCCGTTCGGCTTCAGCGTGTGGTTAGCCGGTGGCGGCATCAAAGGTGGCACAACGTACGGCGCGACTGATGACCTGGGTTACCACGCCGTGGAAAACGTCACCACCGTCTATGATCTGTGGGCCACCGTACTTCACGTACTGGGTGTCGATCACGAAGCCCTCACCTACCGCTTCGGCGGCCGCGACTTCCGGCTGACCGATGTGCATGGGAATGTCATTCGAGGCATTCTGGCTTGACGATCACTCTGACAATTCCAAAGGGCAAAGAAAATAGCATGTTGAAGCATTTAACGACCACTTTCGCGATCGGCACCATCTTTTGCGGCCTGAGCATTGGAGGATGGTTGCTGGCTGTGCCTGACGACATCATGCCGCCACAATCCGGCCCGGCCGATTTAAGAGAGTCTTCTCGCGCCGCTACGATCGCAAGGTCAGGAGCCGTATCTCGCACTCTGCCGGAAAAACTGGACGAAGCGATCAGCGTCAAAGATTTTGGCGCGACAGGCGACGGCCGCACCGATGATACGATCGCGTTTCAGGCCGCACTCGATTGCGGAGTTCAGCGAGTCCTTATTCCTGAAGGTGTCTACGTCACGACAGGTCTGGAGATTAAGGAGAACAGCGCACTCACCACGCTTCAGGGCATTGGCAAACCGGTGATTCGGCTGACGACGGGCCGCGATCGAGTGGCGCTCACCTGTAACAAATCGCAGTTTGTGAATCTGATCGATTTCATGATCGAGTCATCCGGAACGAAAGACGACGGAAATGCAACCGTGGGTATTCTGGCTGTGAGTAAATCGTACTACTCGCTGTCCGGCCTGCGTTTTGCCAATTTCTCTGCACGCGGTTTACAGGTGAAGCAGTGCGTCTACTGGGGACTTCAGGATATTACAGCTCAAGGCTGCACCTACGGTTTGTCGTTCGAGACCCACCAGAACATTCCCTGTTCCACAGTGACCGTGTCGAGGGCTTACATCACCGGCTGCACTCGAGGATTGTCTTTTGAGAGTGCGGTGCTCGTCGGGTTGAACAGTTGCGTCCTGGAGTACTGTGG
>CAIJTV010000657.1:0-6812 GCA_903823635.1 uncultured Planctomycetaceae bacterium | reverse complement strand
AACTGAGGGGTAAGCCACCACAGTAAAGAAGTTTTAGTGAAGCAATATCTCGAGAATTGAAAAGTCGTCCACGAAAGGATTTCCTCCCTGAATACGACGTCCGAGGGACTGGATTCGTTCGAGAGCGTTTTCACCAACTGCCAAAGGCTGTGACATTGCCTGAAGATAATCATCAAAAGGCCACATACCACCATCCGGCATGTGCAATTCACAGACGCCATCGCTGTAAAGGTACAGTCGTGAGCCGGGTTCGATAGTCACGTATTCGGATGGATAAAGAAAGTCATCCAGCATTCCATTTACTGGGCCATTACTTTCAAGTTGCAAACATGAGATCGGACCTTCTGGTGGACCGGAAATCAATAGCGACGGCGGATGGCCTGCTCCCGCAAAGTTCAGCACCCGAGTGATTCGGTTGTAGACGCCATACCAGATTGTGAAGTACATGTTATTGTGCTGTTCCATGAGGAACGCATTATTAAGAGCAGAGATTACTTCGCCGGCATCACGGAAATTACACCCCGTAAGGCTCTGGGCTCGAAGCACGTTCATGGCAGAGACTGACAGCAAGGCGGACTTCACCCCATGCCCACAGACGTCCAGCAGATAACAGGCGAAATTGTCCTCATCAATCCAGTGGTATCCAAATGAGTCACCACCAAGGAAAGCTGAAGGAATAAACCGCCAGTCTGTCACGAGACTTTCGCAAGTAATTCGTTTTGGCAGCAATGAAGTGATGTACTTCTCAGCCTGAGCGACATCTTCGGCAAGCGCCTGCTGGCTTTCGCGAAGCTTTCGAAAAGCCTCATCACGCTGCAACAGATGAATGTAACCCATTGAGTGATGGCGAATTCGAGCGATCAGTTCAACCCGGTCAGGTAGCTTAACGAGGTAGTCGCTGGCCCCAAGGCCGAACGCTTTAGCCTTGATCAAAGGCTCTTCCTTTGAGGAAAGCACAATCAGCGGGATTTCACGAGTGTCGCTGTTCGCGCGGAAGAACTTTACCAGCAGCAGGCCGTCAAGTTCCGGCATGACCAGGTCCTGCAGAATCACCGTCGGCGAGATTTCTTTGGCTGTTGAAATAGCCTGTGTGGGGTCCTGGCAATAAAAGAATTCTATGTCTGACTCAGCCTCCAGCATTCGGCGGACAGCGGCCGCCACGATTAGCTGGTCGTCGATCAGAAGAACTCGAATCGTTCTGTCTTTGCTTACTGTTTCAGACATTACTGGTACCGGGTGAAGAAAGCCTTTGGACAGAACCGCTGCTGGACAAACTCTATTCTAGAGTTCAGAGGCTTCTAGCAGGCGACAACGACTTCACAACTGGGATTACAGCGTCCTGACAACTTTTAGATGTTCCCCTCCCCCAAGGTAGCAACAGCATACGAAGCGATTGCAGTACGTTTAACATTCATTTCTTTTCGGGAATCCCCCGTGCCAATGCAGCAGCCGAATCTGTTCTGGCAACCCGAGGATGCAGCGTCATGTTAGAAGGGCGAGTTTGGCAAGAATATTCCGTGTCACTTCAGATGCGCGAAACTGCCGAATGAAAATGAGGCAAGGAATGAGTAGCGAAATCTTTAATGACGAATCGATGCTGGAGATTTTCCGTGCCGAAGTGGAAACTCATTCCGAGTCATTAACGGCCGGCCTTCTGGCGTTGGAGCGTGATCCGCGAGATACGTCTCGTGTGGATGAAATGATGCGCGCGGCACATTCCATTAAGGGTGCCGGGAGAATTCTGGGCATCGACCCGGCGGTTCGGGTGTCGCATGTGATGGAAGATTGTTTTGTGGCGGCCCAGGATGGACGGTTGACGCTGCGACCAGACCATGTGGATGTACTGCTCCGCGGGGTGGATATGCTCATCCGCCTGAAAAATAACACAAAGGCATCGGTTGACTGGTCGCAGTTCAACGCCGAAGTGGAACCACTGGTTGGTGAACTGGCGGGCGTTCTCTCGGGAAAGCCAACCTCCACTGAGGAAACAATCGCAGCGCCGACAACAGTTCCGGCTGCTCCATCGTTAGTTCCGGACGTTGTGATTGTGCTACCAGTGATGTTGGATGCCGCCAATGCGGAATCAGCTCGCATTAAGTTTATTGAGGGACTCAATTCGCTTTCACCCGTGGTTCGTTTTGACCTGTCGCTAACGCGCGATATTGATGCTATGGGGATTGCATTACTGGCTGCCGCACCAGCCTGTGCCAGCGGGACGGCAAGTCGTGTGGAAGTGGTCGGGGCAAATGCGGATCTGCAGTTGGTGCTGCAGGTCACCGGGATTGACCAACTCTATTCGGTCGGATCTTGCCCATAATGTCAAGCTACGTAAATGATCGTCTGCACGACTTTATCGTGGATGCTCGTGAGCATCTGAGCACGGTAGAGGCATCGTTATTGTCTCTGGAAAGTCATCCTGGGCCGGCTGAGCACACCGCCTGTGTGGATCGCTGTTTTCGCGCGATGCATTCGATCAAGGGCGATGCCGGATTTCTTGGGCTTACACCCATTCATACGCTGGCTCATGCGATGGAGACCCTTCTTGAAAAAATGCGGGAGTTGGCTCCGCAGCAGTCGCTCGAGGTTCTGCTTGGCGCTCGCGATCGTATCGCAGTTTTGGTCGACGACCTTCCAAACAGCCTGCAGGCCGATGTTTCGGATTGCCTGGAGAGATTGCAGGCAGCATTAGAATATCGCGGTGCCGGCAATGTGGCTCTTGAGATCAATCTGGCGGAACTAACAAGGCTGTACCCTGCCGGGCTGACGTCTTTCTTTCGTAAGTTTGTCCGCGAAGGAACTATCCTCGACCGGCAGCTGGATATCGGGAACTGCCAACTGAGGGAAGGGTTGCCGAGTGGAAAACTGCGGTGGATGGTGCTGCTCGAATCTTCCCGATCCCGAATAGAGTTGATTTCCAGACTGGGGCTGAGTGGGGAACCTTCAGAGACTCGCACCGCAAAACTGGAAATTGAACTTTCAGCGCAGCCCGGTGGACTGCTGAATCTCTTTCAGAGACTCGATGCAGCGGCAGCGATCGAATCCGGCCGTCTGACAATTCCCGAGACCAACCTGCGAATGTCACTGCCGCTCGGCCCGGTTGTATGGAGTGGAGAGTGCGTAACAGATTTGAAACCGCAGGAGCTTCTGTCGCGATGTGGTGTTACGGTCAGGAATTCAATCGCTCCGGTCAAGCAGGGGCAACTTCGTGATCTTGACTCGCCAGAGTTGGGGACGGTTTTATCGCAGCTTTCAGCAGAGTCTGTCGTTGATGAAACCAACCGCAATAGAGGGGCGGCATCGTCGGAAAACGAAAAACCTAATACTCTGCGGATTCAGATTGAACTTCTCGACAGGCTGATGACCCTGGTCGGAGAACTGACGCTGGTTCGCAATCAGTCACTGATCGCCTTTGCTGAGCAAGACGGTCCGCAACGAGCGATTATCCAGCGGCTCAACTCTGTCACCTCCGAATTGCAGGATGCGACACTGCGTGCGCGAATGCAGCCCGTGGGGAACCTGTTCAACAAGTTTCCCCGGATGATCCGAGATCTTGCCCGTCAACTTGGCAAGCAGGTTGAAATCGATCTGCAGGGGCGGGAGGTCGAACTCGACAAGACAATTCTTGAACAGCTCAGCGATCCACTGACGCACCTGATTCGTAACAGTGTCGACCATGGGATTGAGTTGCCGGAGGACCGTCGGTCAAAGGGTAAATCGGGCACCGGTTGCATCACATTGACGGCCACACACGAAGATGGACAGGTGCGCATTGAAATCCATGACGACGGGCGAGGCATCGATTCCGAAGCTGTTCGGCAACGGGCCATTTCACTACGTCTGAAAACAGAAGCTGAACTCGAGCGGATGACACCGCGTGAGCTGTTTGGACTGATTCTGCTGCCAGGGTTCTCAACAGCCAAAAAGGTGACAGAGGTTTCCGGCCGCGGAGTCGGCATGGATGTTGTCAAAACCAATATTGAGCAGCTTGAGGGAACACTGACGATCGATTCGGTTGTCGGTCATGGATGTTCCATGGTCCTCAGGCTGCCGTTGACGCTTGCGATCATTCCGTGCCTGATCGTTCGTGTTAACGGAGATCGATTCGCGGTTCCGCAACGAGAGCTTGAAGAAGTCGTTTGCCTGCATCCCAGTGGATCCGGCAGAATCGAACAGGCTTATGACACCGAGGTCTACAGGCTGCGTGAGCGGCTGTTGCCGATCGTACGCTTCAAGGACGTCATCGATCGAACGACGCCGTTCACTGCTGAAGCCAAAGCGGAAATCCTGACATCCCATCCACGCACAGGAGCTCCGCCACGAATCACGTATATTCTGGTCCTCAAGTTGGCGGGACGTCGCTTTGGGCTGGTGGTTGACGAAGTCCACGGGACCGAAGAAGTTGTGGTCAAGCCGATGCATCCTTCGATGAAACGAGTGGGCATCTTTACCGGAGCCACGATCATGGGCGACGGACGCGTCGCGCTGATTGCCGATGTGGAGGGAATCGTTGAACATGCGAGGCTGAGTTTCGAGTCGGTACTGGAGGCAAACCGAAAGATCTCTGCACGCGACGCGGCTCAACTGCAGCGAGTGCTGTTATTTGAATACGGTCCGCATGAACAGTTCGCTCTCCCGTTGCTGCAAATCCGCCGGATCGAAATGATCAGCAGAGATCGCGTCGAACGCGTGGGCGAACACGAGTATGTCACCGTTGACGGTGTGTCGACACGGATTCTCCGACTGGACAAAGTGATCGATGCATCCGCACCTGCGGAGTCAGACGACCTGACGGGACAGATGTCGCTGATCCTCCCGAAATTCGTACCGCAGCCAATGGGTATCCTTGTTTCGCGAATTGTTGACACAGAGTCGTTGTGCATCGAGCTGCAGGAACATCCGGAGCAGAATCAGAGCATTCTGGGTTCTGCTGTGGTTCGCAGTCGGCTGACTCTGTTTCTGGATATGCACCGACTGACTCAGACCCTGTTCGGTTCCGAGGTTGCCCCCAACTCCGCCCCCGCCGATCCAAAGCGGCCCAAGCGGTTGCTGCTGGTCGAAGATACGGCTTTCTTCCGTGAAATCGTTAAGCGGTACCTCACTGCAGAGGGGCATGAGGTCTCAACCGCCGTTCATGGTGAAGACGGTTTGTCCAAACTGGAGTCAGGAAGTGAATTTGACCTGATCGTTTCCGATATCGAAATGCCGGTCATGGATGGATGGGATTTTGCACGTGAGGCTCGGCTTCGAGGTGTCAGCACGCCAATGCTGGCACTGACATCTCTGAGCGGTACGCATTACGAAGCTAAAGCAAAAGACTGCGGCTTCGATGGATTTGAGGTCAAGCTGGATCATGACCGACTTGTTCGCAAGGTCGCGCAGTTACTGGCATCACTTGAGCATTCAATTTAGAGAGTCCTTTTGTGGAAGCTCCACGTTTATTCTGTACGTTTCGAGTCGATGGCGGGCTGTTCGGCGTAGACATTCTCGACGTGAGAGAAGTCACGACCGAAACCACCTATACGCGCATCGCTCATGCCCCTGATGAGGTGCTGGGGCTGGTGAATATCCGAGGACACATTTTCCTTGTCCTTGATCTGCGTCGGCTGCTTGGCATGCCGGAATCTACTGTGACCGGCAACAGCCGGCTGGTCCTCTTTAAGCCCTCGGTGGGCAGTGCCTTCGGTGTGGTGGTTGACGAGATTGCTGACATTCAGACAGTCGAGCCGGACCGTATCGAAGCGTATTCCCGCAATGAGCGTGACATCGTCGTAACAAATGTTCGACACGTTGATTTAATTGATGCCGTCTGCAAGCTGAACGATGAACTGATCGTCGTTCTGAATCCTCGCAGATTTCTTCCTGTGATTGAACAACACCTGACTGCTCGTGCCTGATCCTTTTCTCAATGTCTCTGGAACACTTTTCTCACAGGTATTGCCGTGAAAAATCTCAAACTCGCCCACAAAATGCTGGTGCTTACTCTGATCCTGATGGTGTCGCTGCTGGTGGTGGCCTATGTCGCTGTCGACCGCCTTTCGGTGGTTAACGCCGAAATTCAGCAACTGGTGGATCAGACGATGAAGAAGGGCGAAACACTGGGAAAGCTGCACGTGGATTTCCTTTCCAGCGTGAGAGCCCAGAAAAACGCGATCATGTCGCTCGACGACGAATCCTCGAAGGCCAATGCAGAACTCTCTCAAGCTGCTATGACGACAGCGGAAGCACATCTGGATGAGCTCACACAGCAAGTCGCACGTAATCAGTCTGACGTTCAGACGACTGACATCAATGAACTTAATAAGGCCATGGATGAGTATGCCAAGCTGAATGACGAAGCATTGAAACTCTCCGTTGAGAACACTAACTCCAAAGCGCGTAATCTATTGGGCGAGGATATCCAGCGACAAGTCGATATGCTCGCGGCAAGATTTCAATCCTGGCTGGAGCAAACTGCTGCCACGTCTGATCCAAAAACAGAAGACCTGGAACGCATGAGGGCCATCGCCGGGATCCTGAGAACGACCCTTGAGATCGGGCCCAATATCCTGAAACATATTGAATCATCCACTTCCGATGAAATGACCGGACAGGAAACCAAACTGGCGGCAATACAGGAACAAATTCTCGAGGGTCTTGATAAGGCGTCTGGTGGAGATCCTGCCGGACAGGTTGAAGCTCGAGCCACTCTGGCCGAAATGAAAGGCACAATCACCAAACTGCTTCAGTTCTCACGTCTGGACACGAACAACAAATCAACCACGATTTCACTCACCACTGCAAAGTCCGTCGTTGATGAGGTGACAAAACGTGTT
>CAIJTV010000656.1:0-2378 GCA_903823635.1 uncultured Planctomycetaceae bacterium | reverse complement strand
GAATGATCGTGAATAACGCCAGCAACATGGGAACGAAAATTCGTTTGAAGCGATGCGAAGTCAATTCACGAAGTCCCCGTTTCCGCCACAGCATCGCTGTGAAGAATCCGCTGACCAAAAAGAACAGCGGCATTCGCCAGCCATGAATAAAAGAAAGCAGGACGCCGTACCATGGACTGGCGTGAGAATCCTCTACCGGCCAGATGACACCGATTCCCGGAATGAACGACATCATGCCATGCAGCACAATTCCCAGCAGCATCGCGCAGGCTCGTAACGCATCGAGATCATGTCGGCGTGACGAAGCCGAAGATGATGCTCCGATCAAATCAGCCCCTGTGGTCCTCATTTTTGCTCCGGCTGATGCTCATGTTTTCGCAGAATCTCAGCAATCTGCTCCCGGGTGAGACCGACGGCGTCGAGGTCGCAATTCAGCCCCAGAGAACCATACACGTGTTGATAGATGGCTCGCAGATCCGTGTTCATTTCGATCGACGTTGCCGCCAGTGGAGTCAAACCATGGTTGTTAACCTTGTCCGGATCCGCTCCCGACTGCAGTAGCAGCTCAACGATTTCCTGTCGGCAGAAGAAGCTTGCCAAGTGGAGTGCGGTATCTCCAGAGTGGTTTTGTGAATCAAGATCCGCATGTGCATGAATCAGGATCCGGGCCGTATCAAGTTGTCCGAAAATCGCCGCTAGTGTAAGCGGTGTACTTCCACCGAAGTCTTCTCTTATGTTCAGGTCATTACGCGCATTGATATGGTGTTCGATCACCGAGGTATTACCCGTTATTGCTGCCTGCCAGATGCTTACAGTTGGAACACTGTTAGATCCCTTCGGAACAGCGGTCGTCAGCAAAGCCATGATCTTCGGCCGCTCAAGCTGAATCCGGGAAAGATCCAGATGCATCCTCAGTTCCTTCTCAACGCTTCGATAGAACGATTCCAGCCCGTCGCTCCATGTAACGGAAACAAGATCCATCGCATTAAATCCACGCTGGTTCCGCACGGTAGGATCAGCACCGGCGGCCAACAGTGAACTCACAAGGTCCGTGTATCCCAAAAACGCAGCCATGTGGAGCGGCACGTTTCCTTCGGCATCCCCCAGCGACACATCCGCTCCCGCTGAAAGCAGTAATTCGACAGCCGCCTGCCGATGAAACAGCGTTGCGATGTGAAGCGGCGTCAGGCCATTATCGCACCGCGAATCTACGGAAATGTTTTTCTGCAGTTCCTTTCGAATGACAGGAAGATCGCCACGGCCAGCGGCGGCCCAGATATTCTGTTCTGTCGAAGGGACGTTCACCGTCACGTGACCAAGCGACGGATAAGCCAACGCGGCTTTGGGAGCAGGATAATTCAGCACCAGCACGCCGAGCAGAATCGTGGCAACAAATGTCGAGAGACCCGACGCCCACTTCCAGAATTTCGTTGGCAAAGGAAATGACGATGGCGGAAGACTGAGTTCAGATTCTTCACGCTGCTGCAAAGTCAACTGAACTTCCTGACGCAAATGCGCATCGAGTTCCGCCTGAAGCAGCAACTCACCCTGTAACTTTTCGTTATCGGCGAGGCACGCCTCCAGTTCCCGCACCTCTTCTTCAGTTGTCAGCCCGAGCAGATACCGTTGTATCAATTCATTTGATGTCATGTTCACTGCACCTCCGCCAGCCTGAGACGAATGCATTCCGTCAGTTGCTCGCGAAGCCGTGCCAACAACTTATACAGCGCGTTGGGCGACTTCTTTCGACGTTCGGCCAGTTCCACAAGCGAAATGTCAGCCCGATGGGGAGCCACTAGCAGCTCACTGTGCTCCGCCGGAAACTGACTCAAACACAGATGTAACGCCTTGCCGCGAGCCGTCGCATCTTCCGTCAATCGGTTCTCGCCACGTTCCGCCAACTTCGCAAGCATCTCGTCACTCAGTAGTGGTCGTTGTGAACGCAGCTTCTCGACCTGTCGCAAACACTTGAACCGCAGAATCACTCTCGCCCACGGCACGAATCCATCCGCAGACTCCAATTGACCTCGCTTCTGCCACATCGTCACGCTGGCTTCCTGCAACGCCTCATCCACCAGATCCCAATCGGGAACAAGTACACGGGCGTAAGCACGGAACGCAGGCTGGTGCTTTACAAGCAGCGATAGAAAAGCAGATTCCGTCAGCTCGAATTGTGGCGTTTGATCGTTCATGCAGTTCTATATCCGAGCCAACTCTGAAACCTGCCGGACTTTTTACAAAATAGCAAAACATTCTGATGCTGTCGTGGGCTCCGATCCGCGTAGTTTTGCGATCGGGCCCTCTGAGGCGACAATGTCGATCGTCTCGAACAGCTACGGTCACATCGTGGAATGGCACTTAGTTAACGTGCAAGTTGT
>CAIJTV010000655.1:0-3394 GCA_903823635.1 uncultured Planctomycetaceae bacterium | reverse complement strand
TCCACGCCGCCGTTCCTCCAGGCTTTCACCAGACCAGGAACGCCTACCAAGGAATCAGGCCGGAAGCAGTTAGGGTCCAGTAGATCATCATCAATGCGTCGCACGATGGTCGACACCGGAAGTTCTTTGCCGCTCATGCGGAGGAACACCGAATTGCCACGAACACAGAGATCAGAACCGCGTGCGGTCTGAATATCCAAACTGTTTGCGATAAATTCGTTGCCGGGCCCCGCGGAAGTAAAAGCTCCCGGAGTCAACAGGACAGCAATTCCACTGGTTCCGGATTTTTCGGGCAATGACAGCAGAGGTAAGCGTTGACCTTCCGCTGCAAAAGATGACAAAGCCTGCAGCCCCGTCGGAAGGGAGAAATTCTGATCGAAGACCGTCAGTTCGCCATTGGCCTTGAGATGAATATCGGTGGAGCCAAACCAAGTCCATGCAACTTCAGCTCGGACAGAATCAGTCAGCGGTTGCAACCCTGATCGAATACGCGAAGACAGGAAACCGCACTCTCGCAGGTAAGCTGGTACGCGACGACCGCATACGATTTCATCCAGGCACGCACTGATCGCCTCAAACCTCTGCCGAAGTCCCCGGTCAAGAATTCGCCGTTGAGTTTCGTCCAAAGTAACGTTTGCCCCGGAAGAACTTTTTTGCGCATCACTTGCCAGGCGACTCGAAAAATCAGCCGGCTTCGAAGGTGTACAAAAGGCCTGAACTACGTCTTCAGGTTTAATGGCCTGCTGAATGCTCGTTCCCTGCGCGGCGGCTGCCTGTAGAAAGGGCACTTGATTTCTGTAGATGGTCTCAGGATTTCCAGACAGCCCGGTTTTTGGGCTGATGGCCATCATCGAATTGTCGCCTTCACGCAACATTGCAAGCACTTCCTGAACGGTTTCCGCATTTCTCAGCCGGACATGGAATTGCTGAGACGCAAAGCCTATGCCAGATTCCAGGGAGTGCGGACAGGATCGGAAAATAGTCTGTCGAAGGCGGGGTATTCCTTTTGCGTTTACGATTGATGTACTCATGTCGATGAGACATCCCGCGAACCCCCGGCCTTATTTTGTGCCGCCCGACGAGACGTTCCCCTGGGAATCCGGCAGGATCAAAATTCGAGCCTGCCGAATCTCTATAGATGTCGCGTTCACTCGCTGCATCGGGACCAGCAATCCCACTCGTCCAGGTTTCAGCATGGGTACGGCAGAGGACATCACGGACACTCCGTTCAGGCGTACACTGATCTGCAAAGCGTCGACGAGAACTTCGAACTCATAAGAACCGGTGCCTGGCAAGTTTACGCCACTGACCGCCGGGCTATGTATCTGGCCGCTGGGAACCGACAGAATTCGGCCAAAGTCCTGTCGGTCGAGTGACAGCAGATTCGCGTCCAGATTCTGTTCTTTTCCAGCACCCAAAACCAACATCAGGGGAGTCGACTTCGCTACGACTTTCATGCGAATCAGATATCGTCCTGCGTCATGGCCGGGATCGATGATACCCACGCTGATATCAGCGTCCTGCTGCGGAGCTTCCATGCGAAGCCGCTGCAGTTCAACCTGCCAGAGTCCCCGACCATCATCAGGAATATCAGCTCCCCCCGATGCCACATATTGCAACGCATTGATATCTCGAAACAGATCGCCGAACTGCCATTGTTCCAGACGCCGCGATAGCTCGGAGGTCTTCAAGTCCGATGCGACCGCATTCTCAACCGACAATTCTTCAGCAATCTCTTTGCATTTCTGCACGTCATCAGCCAACTGCTTGCCCACAGAAGCCTTGTCGACCTTCTTCAGCAACTGATCCGGTGGTGTCAGCAGTCTGGCAACCTCGGCATACTTCTTTTGGTTGGCGGCCATCAGCGCGAGTCGCAAACAATGCTCAATCACGGCATCGGCCTGATTCGTATTAAGCGATGAACTCCGGAAGGCCGCCGCTAATTCAACAGCCGTGGTTAACTCAACAGTTTCGTATCGTAATGCTCGCAGACGGTTCGCTTTCAGGCTGACATCGACGGCTCGACTCTTTTCTGCCAGTTCTTCCACCAGATCCAGCAACGCAAAGTCCGTTGCACTGCTGGACTGTTCTTCGGAACGATCCAGCAGTTGATTAGCCAGACTTGCACGTTCGCCGGGAGATTTCGCCGCCGCGAGTTCACGTTTGAAGAGTTCTCGCAATTCCGCCTCTGCGGCGGACACTTCTGACTCAGCAGGGACCTTTGGAACGCCGGGTTTGGGCTGAGCGTCTTTCACGTTGACTACGATGACCAGATCTCGATTCTGATCAAAATTCATCATCACGTTTGGCAACAGAGATTCCGGTGCGAGACGAATCTCATAGCGACCGGACGCATCAGGCGGAACACTCCACGTCAGCACTGCTCGTCGCGCATCAACGGTCACTCCGGGTGGTGAGCCTTCTTTGACAACAATTCGAAGTGCTCGTCCAAAAAACTTTGGTGGACGCTCGATCAGAGTCAGCTTAAACGTCTCACCAGCGATGGCTGTTTGTTCGGGAAACGAGGGCAAGCTGAATACTGGCTTCACGAGGATAACCAGTGAGCCTCGCGCGACTTCCTTCGATGTGGCGGGGTCGTAGAGCTGTAGTCCAACAATGTGTCGGCCCGATTCGTCCTCCGGCGGAGTCCATGCGAACAAGCCGGTCGTCGGGTCCAGTGTCATGCCCGGAAGTGCTCCCGGACTAAGTCGATAGATCAGGCCCGATGCAGCATCAGGAGCCGGCGATGCAACGATCGTGGTTTTGAACTCCTGCCCCGGATCAACCAACTGCTGTTCTCGCTCAGGCAACGTAAAACGAGGTGCCGTGGTGGCCACCTTGACGATCAGCCTTGTCGATGCAAGGACTTTTGAAACGTTCTGATTGACATAAGCCAACTCGACACTGATCTCATAGTCAGCAGCAGCCTGGGCACTGGGGATCTCCCAGGAAACCAGCCCGGACTTTTCATCAATCTTTACACCAGCCGGAGTTCCATTGCCCGCGCGAAATCGGAGACTTCCCTCTGCCGGAGCATCGGGGGCCGTACCATTAAACTCCGGTTGATAACGAATGGTCATTCCGGGCTGTGACGTGACCGGCGCGGCGGCCTGCAATTGCACGGACGGAACAATGCTGATGGCCATGCTCGCGTTCGGTGCTTTGACCGGAATGACTTCGTCGTCTGATTTGCGATTGACCATTACAAACAACGTAACGAGAGCAATCAATGTACCGGCGGACGCAAGAGCAATGATTCCGGCCGACACATTCTTCTTCTTCACCGGACGGCGCGGCCCGGTCGATCTGCGATCGACCTGCGGCAGGACTGGCAATGTGGAATTCAGAGCCTGACCCTGGCTGCCATTGGTTGTCAGCATCAGATCAACGGCCG
>CAIJTV010000654.1:0-1844 GCA_903823635.1 uncultured Planctomycetaceae bacterium | reverse complement strand
CTCCGCCGAGACGAGCCTTGCAGTGCCCAGATCGCAGCCATCTGGCCGGTGAATGTTTCAAACGCATTCACACATAGCGAACTGCATGTACGTTAAAAGCGAAAGATCAAAGGCTCGTCTCGGCGGAGCGAGACGGCTACATTAAAAGAGCAACGCGTTCGACGTCAACGTGTCTCCGCAATACAAACATCGTTGCCGATTGGCTGCGTTTGTTCGCTGACACTTCGAGCAAGACAGCAGCGAGGGACGAACTTTTCCATCCAATTGACCATCACGCAGGTCGATCTCGGTCAGTTTTGCTTCAATCTCCTTCTCCGCAACGCCCATCCTCGAATGAAGCACGGGCACCAGAATCTGTAGGTATGGTCGTCTCCTGCTTTTTACGCAGCCTGAAACAAACCTCGATATTGAGTGGCGAGGTATTCGGCAAATACTGCTGACGAGCTGCTGGGAATTGCCCTTCGTCATTTCTGCCCTGCCGTCGTAAACTGCCGACCGGGATTCATCAGAATGCCTATCGAAATCTCCCTCCATTGCGGCAGGATGCCGGCATGCGATTGACGCGAACACAACCAGAGACTGTGCTGCAAGTGGCCGCGGTGTTGCTGGTTCTGTTTCTCGGACCATTGCCCGGATGTCGAGCCCCCAACGTCCCAGTTCTCACCCGGCAGCCTCTGGTCATCATGTACGACAGTGCGAAAGAGGCAGAGCTGCGCAGCGGGAAGCCGTTTCGGTTTGGACTGGACGGCATGGATCGCTATGTTGACACACTGGCTGAACCGATTGCCGTGACTGCCTGGCAACATGACAAATGCGTCTGGGATGTTTTTGTGGCGACAAATCGAGCCGTCTTCGAGTCTCCCGAAGATCCCACAGCGGCCAATCGAGTTCTGGAAGAAGTTCACTACGGCCGTTGCGAGGTGACTCTGCCTCGAAACGACGTGGGCCTGAAAATGGAGCAGGAGGACGCTCATCGGAAGTCGGCATTGCTGGAGTCGACTGCCGTTTCCATGCCGGCATCGGAATCGACGTCTTCGATGGACTCATCAGCAAAGGGCGTCAGTTCGATGCTTGCGCGCTCGCTTGATGAGTCTTCATTCCTGAATGGTGTCAGTGATCAGATTGACCGTTCACGGCAGAAAGATCTGCTGGTCTTTGTTCATGGCTTCAACATATCGTTTGACTCCGCGGTGACTCGCACAGCAGAACTGGCTCTGAAGATTCCATTCAATGGAGCGATCGTGACGTATTGCTGGCCAACGCAGGGCGGAGCACTCAAATACAGCGACGACGAACCCATCAACAAGGCCTCAGTGGAACCGTTCACTCAGTTCCTTTCCACGCTCCGCAACGGCGTTCCGAAGGAAACACGAATTCATATTCTCGTTCATAGCATGGGCAATCGCATCGTGATGGAAAGCCTGAACTCGTTGCCCGAGCCCGTCGATCAGAAGCCATTCTCGCACGTTGTTTTGTGTGCTCCAGACGTCGGTCGCTCCGATTTCCTCCAATGGGCACCAGGCGTCGTCGCACAAAGCAACCGAGTGACCTTATATGCCAACTCAAGCGATTCCGCACTCATCGTGTCCAAGGGGCTTCATGCGGAGAAGCGGGCCGGTGATGCTGTTATTCCACTGGTTGTGAACGGTATCGAAACGATCGACTGCAGCCGGATTGATCAAAGCCTGATGGGACATAGTTACTACGTCGACAATCGCGATGTGACGACGGATCTGTTTATGCTGCTGAAGGAAAACCTTCCGCCGTCGCAGCGATCGTTTCTGGAGCGGAAGAAGTCGAGCGATGGCGATTATTGGCAGTTCGCCGCGCCTGCTTCGACCAGG
>CAIJTV010000653.1:0-3059 GCA_903823635.1 uncultured Planctomycetaceae bacterium | reverse complement strand
TTCGCGCACGAATGAAATCAGACGCCGCTCAGCAAACCTATCGCCGACGCGGTGCCGCGGCTGAATTTCCAAACGCCTTCTGTCGGAACCATGGGCTGTCGCAGTTTCGAGTACGAGGCCGACTGAAAGTTCTGGCCCAGTCCCTGTGGCACGCTCTGGCCTACAACTTTCAACGCTTCCGCAATCTCTGCGTGCCAGATACTCAGCAGTCTTATCTCGAATTCCTCAACAACCACTGAAAGTGTCTCCAGAACCATGCAACATACCGGTGCTCGCAACAAAACTCACACGCAACGTGTGACTACAGACCTTGAATCAGTCTGCTCAATCCCAAATAGCCACCGCTCGATTTGCGTGTTTTCCACGTCTTGAAAATTCTTGACCTCCGAAACTCATTCAGCTTGCCCCAGCCGGGATTTTTTCACTGCCTCTCCGGGCCTGAATCGCAGACACATTGTTGGGCATTGCCGTGTCAAAACACTCTTCAACAGACCACTAATTCTTGAACCCGCCCCACTCCAACTGCCATCTGCGTGTATTTGTTGCCGGACCAAAAAAAAGCAACACAGTCGAGTGCAGATGCACTGTTCTGTGTTGCTCAGTTGATTTTTAGTCGATCGAAATTCGTGATCTGGACAGCAAACTCTGCCGCTGCGTGACAGCGGCAGAGTTGCTTTCATCACGATTATGGGACCACAGCCGCAAGTTCGGTTGTGGCACCCTGAATTGGCAACGTGACGAGTTCAGTAACGCCGAGAACTCCACTCACACTCTGCACGAGGCGAACCTGCGTCACAGAAGCGAGTGCCGTTAGCTGAGCAGCGTCCCGCACCGAAAGCGACACGGTCACTGTCGTTGCGGTTTCGAAGACTGCCGTGAAATCAGGTGACAGTGCAACGATATCGCCATTTGCATTCAGGAATTCCGCCGTGAGTCCAGTCACTGCGACATCGAATGTCTCTGGAATCTGACCATTCACGATCAGCCCTGCGACATTTGAAACTGCAGCGGCAGGAACACCTGTAATGTCGACATTGATTCTCTGCTGAACAGCGATTCGATTATCGACGGTCACAATTCCCGTCAGAGCGGCCAGCAGGGATTCGACTGGAGTTTCCGCAACGGGAGGAGCTCCAATCACAACCACTGGCTCAGGTGTCACTACCGGATCCACTGGCGGTGTCACAGGGCCAGCGGGAGTCGTAACCACGCCAGGCTCAACAGCACCGGGTGTGAAGACAAGACCAGCATTCAGACTTCCTGAAGTCAGAGTAAAGCGATTCTCGCCGGACTGGAGCTGAACATTCAGCGTTCGTCCCGCGAGATCAACCGCGAACTGACCACGGAGAGAAGTCTCAATCAGGACACCACCCGCGTTATCCGGATCCGGAATCGCCAGGAATGTCACAGGAACTTCTGAGACATTTCCCTGAGCATCGGTCGCCGTCAGAGTCAGTACCGCTGGATCAATGGCGAGAGCAGCTTCAGGATCCGTGAGATCAAGTCCAGCAAACAAGTCGGCCCCGAAGAGCGACTGTGGAGCTGAAATCGCGATATCGACACGCTGCTGTCCTGGTCGGCTTTCAATGACCGCATCAACACCCGCAGCCACTTGACCGTCTGCAGTCACCAAAGCATCCAGAAGATTGGTCGTCGCCGGAACTACGCCAGGTTCCAGTGGAACCGGGAAGCCAGCTGGAGCTCGGACGTCGCGGATGTCAACTGCGCGAGTTTGGCCGCCAATTTCTGGACGACCAGGGACCTCACCGACAACTTCCGCTGGAACAATTGTGCCAGTCGTCTGATTGCCCGTTCGCAGTGAAATTCGAAACGTTCCAACGTTCGCGAATGTTGCTGGAATGTTTAATGGATCAACGCCCACTGGAATGCGATCCACTGACGGTGTTGTGGCAAGGGTGTACGTTCCCATTGCGCCAGCATTAATAACCACCGTGTCAGGAATCCGAATGGTCCCATCGGAATCTGGTGCCGGTTTCACCTGACCTCGAATTTCCATACGCCCTTCGCCGTCTCCCTGACGTCCCAGAGCCCGAGTAATTCGAACCGTTCCTTCCGGGTGGTATTCGGTTTCACCTTCAACGACCCAGAACGAATCATTCGCAGCGTCGTAGTAGCCCACCATGCCAAACAGCATGCCGGTTGCGGTCGCGTTTGAAACCTGGTCAACGGTGTCGATCGTGCCCCCAATTGAAATAGGCACTGCCCCAACATCCATCCAGTCTCCTCGGAATCGATTATCCCCGCTCAGCAAAACTGATCGAGCGGCCATACCCGGAACCTGTGGAAACACGGTGTCGAACTGCACGCCAACCGGAGCCACAATTACGTTCTCTGCCAGTTCGATGAAGCCCACACTGGAAACATTGTTGTTGCCGTCGGCCAGGGTCTCACCGGCGAACGTAGCACCAATGATTGGCAGGAACCGATATGGTCCACGCTGATCATCAGCCAGGTAAGGAAGATCCTGTCCTCGGAAGACCTGCTGACCATCCAATGGCGTCACTGCTGGAATTTCCACATCAGCCGCCACGTTCAGTCGACTGCCCATGACCTCAACGAATCCGGCACCGATCGCTGTGATCGGACCTTCATAAACATTGGTCTGGACAACTTCAGGTGCGGCTCCTTCAAGCGGCAATTCGGCTTCACGTGCAAAGAATGCATTCTGATCAAACATGTAGTGTCCGATCAGGGTCATGTCCGAACCGACCGCTGCCAGCAGTTCGTCGTGCGTGACCTTCGGGAAACCAACAAGGTCGCTGGATGTCACCGCAACGCCACCCAGTTGGAACCGGTCGTCTGCTGGATCCTGCGTTTCGGCTCCAGCAACCTGAGACAGTACGCCCGCAAGAACATTTTCTCGTGGTTCAAACACGAATTCCACAAACTCGTTCGTGGCAGGGTCAATCGCAGGAACAATCGCTGCATTGGTTCCAGCGGCTGCCGGTGGGAGTGCTCCAATGCCCTTGGCGATGTAGCCTTTCAGGCCTGGATGATTCACCAGTTCGTCATAGGTCAGACCGGCTGACTGGAGAACA
>CAIJTV010000652.1:0-5006 GCA_903823635.1 uncultured Planctomycetaceae bacterium | reverse complement strand
ACCGGGCGATCCTGAGGCACTTCTCCAAGACGATTGGTTGAACCAATCACCTGCCCCATTTTCATCCCGCCTCCGGCCAATAAACAGGAGGACACCTGAGGCCAGTGGTCGCGGCCTCCGTCCTTGTTGATTCGCGGAGTTCGCCCGAACTCGCCCCACGCGATGACACTGACGTCCTGGTCGAGTCCTCGCTGATGCAAATCCTCGACGAGCGCCGTAATTCCCTGGTCAAGCTTGGCCAACTGCGTCGGCAAGCGTTCAAAATTTGCCCCGTGCCGGTCCCAGCTTCCGAAGGACAACGTGACGCAGCGAACTCCGGCTTCGACCAGTCGCCGAGCCGTCAAGAACTGATCCATCCAATGCGGCCCCGCATCTTCACCAAACGCCGGATCCGCACTGCCTCGACCGTAACGATCTCGCAACGCCGCATCCTCTTTCTCAAGATCCAGCGCTTCGACCAGCCTGCTTGAGGTCAAAACGTCAAACGCTTTTTGAGTCAGTGCATCCGCGCCGCGGTAAGACTCCTGAGTATCGACCTGCCGGCGGAATTTATCGAAGCTGGTTAACAGACCCTGTCGATTGCGAAGCTGATCAAGAGAAATCCCGTTCAGCCGCATATCGGCCATCCCCTGGCCTTCCGGTTGAAACGGCGCGTAAGCAGTTCCGAGAAATCCTGCGAAGCCCGGATTGCAGTAAGGATCGTGTTTAGTCCTTATCGTCAGGCCGACGAAAGCTGGAACCGACGGATCAACAGGCCCTTGCAAACGAGCGACTGCAGAACCGAGCGACGGATGATTATCCTGCCGCCCTTTCGGTCCGATTGGATATCCGCTCATACAAAGATCGGACGCATGCTGATCAGGACAACCATGCAGCGAACGAATGATGGCAAACTTGTCCATCATCGTCGCCAGCTTTGGCATGTGTTCGCAGATTTCAATCCCCGGGACGTTGGTCGCAATCGGCTTGAACGAACCACGAATCTCCGGAGGAGCATCCATCTTCAGGTCATACATATCCTGATGCGACGGGCCGCCGGACAGATAGATCATTATCACAGCTTTGTGTGACAGCTTCTTTCCCGCCGTGCCTGCGGTTGATTGCTCAGCCTGAAGAATCTGAGGCAACGAGAGCCCGCCCATCGCCAGTCCGCCAATCTTCAAAAACTGGCGTCGCGAATGACCATCACACAACGCCGATTGGCGTCGGCCAAGAATATTCAGCATGGAAAACACTCGGGAGGGATTAACAGGAGAGATTAATGAGGCGGGGAAACGTGCAGCCGTTTTCGTGAGCATCTTCTGAAACAGCAGACCAGTCTACCACGGTTTTTAACAGGCTCCAGTCCAATCGACAATTCGCGACAAGTTCGACACTGGTTAATTGAGTGTTTGCAGGCGAAAATTGCTGACCAATTGTGTACCAACCGATGTTGCCCCTTCCTTGCTGCGATCTGTCAGACAGGTGAATCGGACAAGCGAATCGTCAGCATCAAAAACGCCCTTGCGAAGTTCCTTCCGCGAGCCAGAAAGCTGAGCCACGTTTTGCTGTCCGCCGCAACGCGAAGATTCGCCGTGCCGCAGTGCCCGCCTTCAACATAGAACTCATGAAAGTCGGATGTTTGCCTCATCCAGCCATCGCTTGCTCCAGACATCACTTCACGGGGCGTTCCGACCGTCACCCTTCTCTTACAAAACGCAAGCACGCTGGCGACCACTTGCATTTTGCAAGCTTAGCACACATTATCAAGAGACAAGTTTGAGAGAACAGTGGCGGGTCTGTTTCCCTGGTCTTCACATTCGGCAAACTCCAGGCGGAAGGAAGACACTTCTGGAGGTCCTTCAGCCTCGGGTGCTCGTTCGTTATGGGGGCCATCCATCAGCGGGACGTCAGCGACTTCCCTGACGTCAATTCGTCTGTTGAGCAACGCCTCGGAACCGCTTCACCAGCTCAACCACGAAAAGAACGCCGACACCGACAAGGATCCCCAGTACAGCATGGCCGGCCATCCCTGCAATCAAGGATAAGACACCACCGACGCCTTCAATCTGCTGCAGTCGCTGCTGTATGGCTTCGATCAGGTGGTGGGCGGGTGAAATTCCATGAGCCAGAATTCCACCGCCTACCAAAAACATGGCGGCGGTTCCGGCGATGGATAAGAACTTCATCAGATAAGGAGTTCCCCCGACGATCATCCGGCCCATTCGGAATCTCAGTGCTGACGGCTGAGTTGCCGTCACATCCGCGGGTGCCCTCATCAAGTAAAGTCCGATGTCGTCGAGTTTCACGATGCCAGCGACCAGCCCGTAAACGCCCACCGTCATCAACAGGCTGATCGCAACCAGCACGCCGACCTGCGTCATGAAGCCGGCCGTTGCCACTGTTCCCAGAGTAATTACGATGATTTCGGCCGACAGGATGAAGTCTGTCTGAACCGCGCCTTTGATTTTCGACTTTTCGGCGGCCACGATATCCGTCTGCGCGTCGGCGATGTTGGCTTTGTGTTGTTCTTTATGTTTCTGCTCTGTTTTAGAGTGCAAGAACTTGTGAGCCAGTTTTTCGCAGCCTTCGAAACACAGAAACGCTCCTCCGACAATCATCAGCGGTTCGATCAGCCACGGTACCAGTGAACTGAGCAACAGTGCGGACGGAACCAGAATCACTTTGTTCACAAGCGACCCTATGGCCACAGCCCAGACAACGGGCAGTTCTCGATTCGCCTGAATGCCAGTGACCTGTTCGGCGTTCAACGCAAGGTCGTCGCCAAGAATCCCCGCCGTCTTCTTTGCGGCGACCTTTGTCATGACCGATACGTCGTCCAGGATGGTGGCGATGTCGTCCAATAACATCAGAAAGCCGCTGGCCATTGTCGTTCCCGCATGAAAATGATTCTTACTTCCCGCTCAAAATCGCGGTCCCAGATTCTACAGGCTTGCCGCACACAATTCACTCGAAGTCCACGAGGCAGGAAATCTCACACACCCCCTGAGATTAATCCCCTGCTTTGACGAATAGGCTGAGATCGCTGAGAATCAGTGCTCTTCGCAATCGAGCAGGCTGCTGCGTTAGGGACGAGATTCGTAAAATCTTTATCGCGGTGGTGTCGGCAGCATTTCTTATGTTCGCAGCGTTTCCATTTTAACTGAGTGAAAATGTCAATGAGTATCAAGAGCTGCCTTCCGGTCTTATTGATACTCGCCTGTTGCAATGAAGCCACAGGTGATGAACCGGAACTTGTAAAGTCGTTGATTGGATACACCGAACTGCAGACAAATCTGCCCGGTGGTCGCCATGCCAATGTGCGAACAATGCGAGCGATGGTATCGCAGATTGATGGCTCCAATCGAGCGGAACTTGCTCCACCACTTGTGGATGATCCGAATGCCTGGACGCAGTTTGCAGGTTGGTCGCCGAGCGGCGCCGAAGCCATCGTTGCTCGAGGCTGGCAGGATCCAGAAAACGCGGAGTGGGAAGAGACGAACCGCACCTTTCGCATGGAACCAGGAAACTGGATGCTGGACAGCTTCCTCGTTTCTATGACAGGCAATGAGTCGCGCAACGTCACGGCTGTTGATCGAGTCAGCCACTACAACGGAGGACTTTTCTTTCTTCCGGACCGGCGCACGTTGGGATTCACGGCTCTTATGAACGGCATTTCAAAACCGTATCTGATGGATCTCGATGGCCGCAATAAACGCGATGTCTCCGGCGACGGCAGCGGATTTGCCTATGGCTACAGTGCTTCACCAGATGGAAAGATCATCAGTTATCACGAGAACTATCAGATCTTCATCGCAAATGCCGACGGCACCAATAAGCAACACATTCCCACTGGTAATCCGTTCAACTTCGGGCCGACATGGTCGCCGGACGGTCAGTGGCTTCTATTCCTGAGCGGCGAACATGGGCACAGCAACCCGTATATTGTCCGCAGAGACGGTCAGGATCTGCGAAAGTTGGCTGACCAAAACAGCTACCAGGGATGGATTCTGTTCCTTGATGTTGACGACTTTCACCAGGGCAGCAGCGACACGCCAGTCTGGTCTGTTGATGGGCAGTCCGTGTTCTTCACGATAAAGACGGCGTCAACTACAGAACTCTGTCAGGTCGACCTGGAAGGTAAGTCCACGCAGCTAACTACTTCACCGGAGGGGACTCTGCATTATCATCCAAAACCATCGAACGACGGAAACTGGTTACTGTATGGCTCACTGCGAAGCGGCGTTCGCCAACTCTTCGTGCGCAATCTAAAGACATCAGTTGAGCACCAGATCACGCGACTGTCAAAAGGTCGTGGAGCGATGTGGCCGCATTGGCAGCCTGCTCAGTTACCTTCTGAACGTTGACTGCCGCTTGTTTACCCGCAGCCAATTATTGACCAAGCGCCGCAAGGGCCTGTTTCACGTGCTCATCCGACGCCAGTTGAGCGGAATAGATCTGGCGGATGATCCCGTCTTTGTCGATCACATAGGTCACTCGACCGGGGATTATTCCAAGCGTCTTCGGGACGGCAAACAATTTCCGCAATGATCCATCTGCATCACTGATCAGTGGGAATGTGAGCCGGTACTGTTTGGCGAAGCCGAGGTGTGATTCGTCGGAGTCACTGCTGATCCCAATCACCTCCGCGCCGGCATCGGTAAATTGCATGTAGGAGTCGCGGAAGGCACAGGCCTCTTTTGTGCATACAGCGGTGCCATCTTTCGGATAGAAGAACAGGACAAGTCCCTTCTTCCCGATGCAGTCCGCCAGGCGGATTGTGTCACCGGATGAAGTTTTTGCCGTGAAGTCCGGTGCTCGATCGCCAATTTTCAGAGTCGCCATTACAGATTCCGCAGAGAGGTTTGAGAAATTTCCGGATCGCGGAAACCCACTGATCGTCAGGATGTTCAGCAGCATGCCAATCAGGAGGAAAGATCGAAGACTCCAAAAGACCGTTCTGATCCAGTTCGTTTTGACCAGACGCTGATGAACGTTTTGATCAAATCCAGCAGCCAACTTTGTGT
>CAIJTV010000651.1:0-2214 GCA_903823635.1 uncultured Planctomycetaceae bacterium | reverse complement strand
GTCGGCATGGCTGAGTCTTCCGCCATTTCAAAGCTGCACAATCGATCTAAACGGACCCGCAGTCATTGCCGGTGAACTACGCACGATGTGATCATTCCGATCCTTTGAGGGAATTCGCAACTTGCTTAGTTCCTCGATTCGAAATAGACCATTCAGGGGATTCACTTATCAATTATGTCTTGCATGGTCATTTAAAAGATGGTTCCTGAGTTCCGTTCGGACGGATCATTCCGCGAACGCAGGGTCCCGTGTAAGTAATTCTTGACTCGAAAATCACAGTCGGTATCTTCATTAGAAGATTCCCGGACTCCGTATTTCCTGTTTAGTCCCTGAATTTCGGGCCTGTCCTGTCTTCACACGCCGTAAAAACGGCAATATCACCTGAAAAAGTTCCGGCGAGTATCGTCGGCCAGAGGCAACTCAATGGCATCGAAAGACAGCAACAGTCTGGTGATTTCGCTCTCGATTTTTGTGCTCCTTTCCCTCGGATTTGGAGTTGCCTGGTACTTTTCCCACGACTTCAACACGCAGCTTGCTCGCCAGATCGCGGAAGTCACAGATTCCGTGAATACTCAGGAAGCAGCGATCAAAACCCATGAAGCTGAAGTGGAGCAGTTGAAGAATCTGATTGGACACCCGGGTGCGACTGACGAAGTCGTTGAAGGAACCAAAGCGGAAATCGCCAAACGCGCTGCCGACGCTTCATCAGCGGCTGCTGCATTGGAAGCGGCCATGGTCGCCAACGCCAATGCTCGCGACGCCGCGTCTCAGTCAGCCACCGACCGGCTCCGGCAGACCTACGATAAGCTGGCCGAGCTTAATCAGAAAGTGGCTCAGCACGAGCAGGCTTTGCAGGCTATGAAAACCTCGCTTCGCGACAAGGAAGAAGAGCTGCGAAAGAAAGAGGCCGCCCATGGGGTGCGTCTCTCAGAGGAAGAAGAGAAAATCGACACAGAGAAGGGCCGGTTGCGTCAAAAGCAGGCTGACTACGATCAGCTGGTCAAAGACAATTCTCGTGAAATCGAACGGATCGAGAAAGAGCTGACGCAGCAAAGGCAGTCCCTGATCGCTCTTCGCCGTGATAAACTGAAGCTCGAAGGGTCAGCCTTTGAGCGCATCGATGGCTCAATCACGTTGGTCGATGCGGCCGCTGGAACCTGCTATGTGAATCTTGGCACGAAAGATGAGCTCCGTCTGGGAACGGAATTCTCTGTGTACGCTCGCGACCCTGCCGGGAAAGCTGAAGGTCGCGTCCTGAATCCTCGTGAAAGACGCGGCAAAATAGAAGTTATCGCCCTGTTGGGTGATCACCTGGCTGAAGCTCGTATATTGCCGGATTCTCCTACAAATCGAGTGTCTCCGGAGAACCCGATCTCCAAAGGCGATTCCATATTTTCGTCACTCTATGAGAAGGGCAAGAAGCTGCAGATCGCCGTTGTGGGAACTCTGCACTTCCATGGCAACCCATCCAGTGACCGAGAAGAATTCCGCCGGCTGACTTCCTCTGCAGGGATCGATATCGTCCTTGAAGTTGATGATCAGGCCAATTTGATCGGGCGGGACGGCGAGATGGTTTCAGCCGAGGAAATCCCCGATCGCATTACGGCGGGTACTCGGTTCCTTGTTGTGGGCAAGCGTGGAGATTCTGCTACTGCGGATGATGCACAGCGAGTGATCTACGAAAAGACAGATGTGCTGCAAACAGAATTGGTAAAGGCGGCTGAGAATAACGGTGTGTACGTTCTGAGTCTCGCCAGCTTCCTCGATCTTATGGGGTACTCCAGAAAACAACTGGTCAGTTCCCCTGGATTGATGTCTGAGCAGGAATAAAGTTAGATATTCTTTCAGTGATCGTGTCTGATGGAGTTCGTGTCGCTGAAATGCGTGCGAGTCCATTCAGCGGTTGAGAACCTGTAAGGCAGTCAGATGGCATCCAAAGACGGCAATGGTCTCCTGATTTCTCATGCAATCTTCGCTCTGCTTTCTGTAGGGCTGGGTGTTGCGTGGTATTTCGCATGGCAGCAAAGTTCTGACCTTCAGCGTCAGTTTGATTCTGCGAAGAAAGCTGAATCAGAGGCAAAGGGGACGATCGGCAACGTTCAGGGAGACGTCACTGCGCTTCGTGATCTGGTCGGGCGGACAGCAACTGGCGCGGCCGACGATACCGTAAGTCGAGCAGTCACGGAATCACAGGCTCAGATTAATTCTCTGGCG
>CAIJTV010000650.1:0-1519 GCA_903823635.1 uncultured Planctomycetaceae bacterium | reverse complement strand
GAGCGTCATTCTTTTAGCACGAGCTCCAATGGTTCCTGGGGCAAGAAGCCAGTTTATTGGTTGCGATTTCAACGGAAACGTATGCATGTTTCCGGCAACAGCGTCGGCATTTGCAACCGCGATCGTTTGGCCCGCTTTAGCGACAATTACATGGGGGACAAACCGGAGACCCCACTGCGCAAACCAGACAGGCTCGATTGGTGGTTCAATCTGATCTGGATGGATCTTTTCCGGACGTTTCGGCATCCAGATGAAAACATTGTCAACACCACCCGTCTTCTGGTTCACCTTGAGATCTTCGGCGAAAACATCCTGCGAAATTCCCTTGGCCGGGTTTGACTTCACGGCCACCACAGGACGGTGTTGTAAAGTTGCCTGGTCGGCGATGATCCTGCCGTAGATTGTTCCCCAATTTCCTTCCGGCACCTCGATATCGTCTACAGAGAAAACCGGAGCTTCAAGGTTTTCGTCGACGATCATATTCACATTCGAATCTGAGATGATTCGTGGTTCGACATCCTGCTCTTCCAGCTTCACAGATCCAGGCTCCCCGCTGAGCTTAACAGGAATCACGACTGGCTCGTGTTCGGGAATCATGTCAACGCAATGCAGTTCGTATTCGCCAGCGGGCAAACGGCAATTCAGCGTGGCCAACGTTGCGTAGATATTAGTTTCTATCGTGGCCCTGATCTCAGCCAGTGTTCGCTGCTCCTCGTCGGTAATAATCCAGCGAAATGATCGTGGAGGCTTCTCGCTGTTGAAGGTGTAGGTTGCCTGCACATGAACCAGAGGTTGCAGCTTGAGTTCAACTGGTTTGTCGAGTCCCGACAGAGGCAGAGAACGGAAGCTTCCGAAGCGGTACGTTCGTTCAAAAACGAACAGAGGCATAAGTGATTCCGGATTGCTTTGGTGGAGTATGCTTGCGAAATGCGGCGACTGCAGGCGGAATTCTCCTCCGCGTTTGCTCCAGTTCTGTCCTGCATCGGACACAGTGCGAATTGGAAACTCCGGCAGTCCAGTTTTTGCAAAGACCACAGGTTCCGATGTCAGAAACGCGTCACTCATCGGTCGTTCTTTGTCATCAAGAACCCGGCCTGCGATGATTGGCAGCATCACGATGGTCACCGCAGCGTTCGGCTTTCCTTTCCACAACGTTTCTCGAAATCCCTCAGCACTGACTTCAAGTGAGCAGCTGTTTGTCGTTAACGAAGGCAGTTTGGTGACACCATCCGCATTCGTCCGGAAAATTTTTAGCTCGTCCTTTGTGTTGGTTGGCGCCAATACGACCGCATTGGCAACTGGTCGCCGAAGATGATCAACAACTGTGATGGAGAACTCCGCGTCGCATTGCGTTTCATCCGCGAATGCGGCCGGTCCCATGATCGCCAGTAGCGCGAGCAGCAAACGATGCATGAGGAATCTCCGAAACGCGGTGTTGATTGAGTCACATCCTGCGGCTGGGCGGTAAACGAAATCAATCAACTATCCCATAAGTTCAATGGGAAGAGTTGCTTTACTT
>CAIJTV010000649.1:0-1957 GCA_903823635.1 uncultured Planctomycetaceae bacterium | reverse complement strand
TCCTGCTCGTGCCCAATGATTTCGAATCGTCTTCACTATCGACTTTGGATGATTTTCAGCCGAGACTGACCGACTTCGGACTGGCACAGATGACTCACGGGCTGCACCAGTCTCAGTCCAGTCTGATCATCGGCACCCCGCTTTATATGTCGCCCGAACAGGCCGAATCTCGCAGCGACGACGTTGGACCAGTGTCAGATGTTTTTGGCCTCGGTGCGATTTTGTATCACCTGCTGACCGGGGTGGCCCCTTTCGCTGCTCATAACTATGCGGCTGTCCTTATGAGACTGCGCGAAGCATCGCCTGTTTCAGTCTCGAAGCTTCGGCCAGAGGTGCATGCTGATCTGGATACGGTCTGTATGAAGTGTCTGCAGCGGAATCCTGCAGATCGGTATTCATCGGCCGCCGAGCTTGCTGATGATCTGCAGCGCTGTCTGAAGAGGCAACCGATTCTGGGCAGACGCATGTCACTGCAGCATCGCGTTCGGCGATGGTTTGAACAGTCGGAAAGAATTCATGAGGCGACTCTGCTGATTTCTGTATTGGCCAGCATGCGTCTTATCTTCGGACCCGGCGGGATGCTGATGATCGCAGCGGCACCCGATGTCAACGTGAGCCATGAGGAAGTGATCGAAGCTCTCCTCGCGCAGGGGCTTGTTCCATTGCCGGTGGATCTTTGGACCGTCTGGGCGGTGCGGCGAGTTCGCTCAAAGAAAGCGTCACAGTGGGTCTACTGGATCGCGCTGGTTTTCTCGGTTTGTATGTGCCTGTCGACAATGCTGATTGCAATCGGAGTGATTCCTCCTATTCAGTGGTATCGACGTTCGATGGGGGCTCGCGTGTTGGTCTTTAGCCTGATCTCTCTGACTTACTTCATCCAAACCCTGGCGTGGTGCGTGGCGGATTGGAGACGCATGCAAAACACACCCGATCGACTTGTTCGCCGCAGCCTTAAATTGCTTCTGATCAGCATTCCTGTTTTGACGGCCCTCGCCGTTCCTGGCTACCGAGAAACATTTGTTCTCTCGGAAGCTCCTGCGCTGACGGGGCCGGAGGAGTCTATTCAGCTCGATGGCCTGAATGATGTGTTGACGATCAATAACGTGGCGTTTGAAGAAGGACGTCCGTTCACGCTGGAGGCGTGGATTAGACCCGACAAACAGCACCGTGGTGCGGTTGCCAGTCACGGCCCTGTGGCACTGACCGTTGTGGCGGCTGGAGACGGAAATCGTTTTCGAGTTCACGTTTCTACCAGCGAAGGTGAGGTTTATCTTCTGGATGCGAAAGAGTTGTTCGCCCTCGATCGCTGGACACACATCGCGATGACCTACGATGGCCGCGAGACGCGAATGTACGTCAACGGTCGGTATCAGGTGTGCAGTGTTTCCGTCTACGAAATGTCTGCCGATCATGTGTCGCTGGACAGACAGCTTCCTTCCCCTTTCGTCGTTAAGGATCTTTGGCCAGGAAGTCGCTTTCTGGTGGGCAATCTGAAGCAGTCCGACACTCAGGCGAGATTTCAGTACTCGGGGCGGATCGGGGAAGTGCGGTTGAGTCGTTCGGTGTTTTATCACGAAGAGTTCGCTCCGGAATCAACGCTGAGTGTTGTTCCGGAGACAATTCTTCTGTTGCACTTACGCGATGGACTAAACCAGATTAAAGATGCCACCGGTCGACATGTGGCCGACGTGTATCGATAAGTTCGATGACGCATATCGGCGCTTGGTGCTGACTGCGAGGCCTCAATGCTGTCGCCGGTCTCAAACTGTTGCGGCCGGTCTGCTGTTGTGGCCGATCTCCTGACCATTGGTGTCTGTACAAATCCCGTAATAGCTTGAGTAGTCAGGAGGCAGTTTGGCCGAGCGAGCGGAGTCGATTGATTCCGTTGATCTCCCACTTGTTCGCATTTGTGTTGTTGATTCAATCGTCAAGCTGAGGACGCAATTTGAATCAATAG
>CAIJTV010000648.1:0-8399 GCA_903823635.1 uncultured Planctomycetaceae bacterium | reverse complement strand
GAATACGGTCATCGCAGGTCCGGGAACGGATCATGCGGCGCTGACAAGAGGCGAAGAAGAAGGGCAGTTTCCGGGTAAGCGCGAGCAATTGTTTGCCTATGATCTGGTGATCGTTGGCGAAGTTGCCCCTGAGCTTTTCAATGAGCAGGACTTTCAATGGCTGAGTGAGTTCGTGGAAACTCGTGGCGGCGGCATCGTTTTTATTGATGGTCAGCGAGGTCGACTGCGACAGATCGCCAGCACGAAGCTTGGCAGTTTGATTCCCGTCGAGTGGCTGAACGAAACCATTTCCGCCAAGCCGACGTCGTTGCAACTGACGGATAAAGGTGCTTCAGAAAGTGCACTGCGATTGTCACCGGATGCGGAACAGAATCGTCGCTTCTGGACCGAGCTGCCGCCTCCTCATTCACTGGTGGCCGTTAATGCTTTGCCGGGTGCTGAGGTGCTGATCGAAGCGAACGTGGATGGTCGGCAAAGACCGGCCATGGTGACGCGGTTGTTTGGTTCTGGCCGCGTTGTCTATCTTGCGTTCGATGAATCGTGGCGCTGGCGATTTAAGACGGCGGACCTCTGGCATCAGCGAGCGTGGAATCAGTTGGCGAAGTATGTGATGCCGCGACCGTTTGCCGTCAGCGACGAGTATGTTTCCCTGGATACTGGTTCGGTGCGTTACGACTTCGGCGCGATTGTCGATGTTCGAGCGCGCCTGTTGGGGCTTGATGGAAAACCGGCGACTGGCGTTTCTGCGGACGCTCTGGTGTGGAAAGACGGGCGCATCGTTTCGACGGTGAGTCTGACCCCCGATGTCGATGTGCCGGGGATTTATCGAGGTCGCGTCGCGGCTTTACCAGAGGGCGAGTACGAAGTATCAGTTCGAGCAGCGGGTTATAGTGACGCCGCCCTGAAGGCCCGCAGCCGATTCGTGGTGCTACCACCGGAATCCGGCGAGATGACTCAAACTTCGGCCAATGAAACGCTGCTGAAACAGATTGCTGCGGCTTCCGGAGGAGATTACCTTCGCGAAGAGGAACTGTTTCGATTGCCGGAACTGTTGAGCCCTCTCAGCAGCGGCCGCGTGGTCGAATCCGACACGCAGATCTGGCAGAGCTATTGGTGGTTTGCCGCGATTGTTATCCTGTTAACGGTTGAATGGGTCTTACGAAAACGAGCCGGGTTACTTTGAACGGTGATGGCTTTGTGACTGAAAGCATGGTTGCTGACAGCACGGTGCACATAAAGGAAGATTCACGATGAGTGTTTCGCTTGATCCCGTTGTTGCTCGAAAACTCGAAGAATTCGGACGCCGTCGGTTTCGACTGATCGTCGCGCGAGGACTCTGCGCGGGCGTTGCCACGTTTCTAATCTGTGTCGCGATCGTGGCCGCAATCGACTGGTATTGGCTGCTTAGCGATCGCGCGCGATGGGCTTTGAGTGCGGCGATTTACTTGCCGGTGATTGTGGTCATCTGGACGACCAGCGTGCGCAGGATTCTGCATCGGCCGCTGAGAGAAGAGATCGCATCGCAGGTGGAGATGACTGAACCGCAGCTTCGCGAGAATCTGCTTTCGGCCGTTGAACTAGCCACGGATGATCCGTCCTCGCTGCATGACTCCCCAGTCTTTCGAAGTCTGCTGCAGGGCAAGGTTGCCGAGCAGATGACACGGATCGAGGTCCCGACGTTGCTGCCGCTCAAACTTGTTGCGCGATGGATGGCAGCTGCCGGAGTTGTCGTGGCGATTGCTGCCGTATTGCTGATGTCGAGTGATCATCGTTACCGTCAACTCGCCGCGCGAGCGATCCTGCCGGGAGCAAACATCGCGCGGGTTTCTCGGGTGAACGTCGAGATTCTGCAGCCGACGCCGCATTCTCTCATGATGGCCGAAGATGAAACGGTCGCAGTGGTGGCTTCTGTGACTGGTGGCAGTTTTGATGAAGTCACGCTCGAGACCTTCACGGAAAAACAGGGGGCCGTGCGGCAGTCAATGCGAGGCCGCACAGAGGCGGAGTTCACATCCAATATTCATGTGATGGAAGAATCTGTCGAATATCGAATTCTCGCTGGCGATGCGGTGACGGAGCGTTTTCGGATTGAGGCACGTCCGCGTCCTCGTGTGACAGCGTTCCACAAATCCTTCGTCTATCCCGCTTATGCCTTGTTGCCCGACAAGACTGTCACGGACAATCATGGCGATTTGCTTGTGCTGGAAGGCACAAAAGCAGAAATGCGGCTTGAACTTGATCAGCAGGTATCCGCTGCGGAATTGCGAATTGATCCGTCTGAATCCGATGAGATGATCACGATCCCATTGACTCCGGTTGCGGACAGTCAGAACGGGTTGCAGTGGAAGGCGACTGTTCCTGTGGATGCGGCCGCGATTTACAAGGTGCATCTGGTCTCGAAAGAAACGGGTTTTGAGAATCTCTTCAGCCCAAAGTACGAGATCCGACCACAGCCGGATTTAATTCCTCGCGCGGGTTTTGTGGATCAGAAAGAGACGACGCTGTTACTGCCGCCAAACGATATTGTGGCACTGAAAGCCAAGGCGGAGGACGATCTTCCGCTGGTCAAGCTGGAGCAGCATGTGTCTGTCAATGGGCTGGACTGGATCGCCCTGCCTCTCGATGCAAAACCGGACGCTGAGACAGAGGGTCGCAATCTGACGGCCGAGTGGCAATGGGATCTGCAGAATCACAAGCTGAAGACCGGTGACCAGGTCATGACCAAGCTCGTGGCGACCGACCGCAAGGGCAACCTCGGGGAGTCGATCCCTTTACGGGTCATCGTGGCGGCCCAGGACTTTGATCCGGAGCGGCACACAATGATGGAACGCAAGATTGAACTCGTTGATGAACTGGTTAAGTTCTCGGAGTTGTTTCAGGAACAAAAAGTGACTGCTCTGGAAGTGATCGAGAGATTGCGGAAGCCGGATCAGACAGAAGAGCAGGTGACGCAGGACCAGTTGACGTTGACTGACCTGGCCAGCAAGCAAAGAGAGCAAGCCGGAAAAATTCTGGATCAGATACTGGCTGTCGAAAAAGACATGGCTGCTGGCGCTGATGCCTACGATCTGGATTTGATCGGCCGAGTCGTCGCGAGGCTGCAGCGGGAGTATTCAAATATTCCGGCGTTTGCTCTGAAGGCTCGGCAGCATACCGAAGATGTGAACCGTAGGAATGGCGATCTGGATGTCATCAAGCAGACATTTGAGCGGACAGCCGACGACGCCAAAATGATCCATGAACACTATCAGATTCTGGCGACTCATAATTTCGTCACGGCCGTCGCGAGTGATATGGATGCACTGCTGCATCAGCAAAAACTGGTCGTGGACAGTCCAACACAAACCTGGGAGCGATTGCAGCGTCAGGAAACTTTGGTGCTCAATCAAATCAAAGGAATTGAGCAGCTCGTTCGAGACCAGCGTAAGCGACTTCCGAAGTATCTCGAAGGTCAGTTGAATGAAATGATCCGTTGGACTGAAACGAGTCGAGATCGTCTTCAGGAATCGATGGAATCCTCAGAGAAACTGGAACAGCTAAAGACGGTTTCGAAGGAGTTGCATCGTCAGTTGCTGGATCGCCAGCGATTTGATGTCGTCGATGGAAATCTGCCCAATCGAATTATCCATGCCTGGAGAGATCTCGATATCCGCGCGGGCAATCTTTACCTTCCTGTCGAGCAACTAGCGCGGGCCATTCAACAGGAGAATCAACTGACGGCTCAGGCGGCCGCCTCACTGGATTCGGCAGCCGGGCAGAAAATTCTGGATCAAGCCGAACGATTCGTGGCCGAGATTGATCTGAAGCATCGGCGAAGTCTGGACCAGCTTCGAATTCGCAAGGAACTCACTCATGGCCGCAAAGATGGCGATGCACAATATGTGGCAGACGCGGGATTGACTCATCGAGCAGTCACTTCTCTATTAAATCAGCATCGTCAGGTATCACCTCAGGAATCAGCTTTGGCAACACAGCTTTTGGAGGTTGCACCGGCCTATCGGATTCTGGAGGCCGGACATGAACTCACGATTGTGCGTGATGCTCTGGATGAATTGACCAATCGAGAACGCTGGGGCTCACAGGATCTACAAGCTCGCATCGAGCATCCTCGTGTCTGGGATTTGGTCCAGCGAGGATTCGAACTGACAAGTCAGAGGCTTCGAGAAGCCGGCGTGAAAAATGAGATCGTCGGCGCATTTGATCAGACTCGCTGGACGGCGGAAGCTCGCGATGCGGCTCGTAAGATTGTTGAACGACGCTGGAAGCGAGACGCGTTGATCAGTGCGGGACATGAGTTGGTACAGATTCGCGATCAGGTTGCTGCCGTGATCAAGACGCTTGAACCGGTGATGGAGGACGCTCGAAATATTATCCGTCGATATTCACCGACGATTCCACAAATGGCGGCTCAGACGGCCGAGCAGATTCGAGAACTGGAGGAAGCGACGACCGAAACAGCCGATGTCGTCGAGCAGCAGAATACTTCGCCGCAGAAACCGGAGACAGCTCAGCAACTGGAAGAGCTTGAGCAGCGTCAGGATTCCATCAACCAGCAGATCGCGGATTTGACCGAAGCGTTGGTTGAGGACGCGAATGCTCAGGATATGCTTGAAGAATCTCAGCGTGAGCGAGCGCGAGATGCGGATGACAGTATCGCCATGATCCAGGATCCGGCGACGAAAATGAATGAAGCCATGGAGAAAGCTCAGGAGCAAGCAACCCCGGAACAGCAGGCGAAAGAACTGGCTCAGGCGGCGGAACAACAGGAGAAAGCGGCGAAGGCATTGGAATTGGTCGCCGAGCATTTCGATCAGCTCGACAAAGGCTTGAACGTTGCGGATACGCGAGCGGAACTGAGAGAAGCCGAGAAGGAGCTGGGAATTGTTGAGTTGCTCGATAAGCAATACGACACCAGCGAAGAACTCGTCGAAATGGCCGAGAAGGAAACGGCGACACTGATTTCTGAACTCGAGGCGGAGTTACAAAAGAATCCCGCGATGCAGAAAGCTCTGTCGGAGATTTCGCAGACAGCTCTGGAAGATGCGCGGAACGCCCTGGATTATGCTGCGGAGGATGACAAGTTACTTCAACGAGCGAACGAGCAGGCTGATCAGGAGTTTCAGGCGAAGAAGCGGGACTTAGTGCAGGATCTTCGCGAAATGGCGACGGACGCGTCGCAGCTTTCAGGAGCATTGATTGCCCAAGCCAGTCAGTCGGCGGCTCAGGGCAAGACAGCAGAAGCGCAACAGAAGTTTGCAGAGACGCAGCAGAAACTGAATGAAGCTGTCGCCAAAGCAAATTCTGCCAGGGAAGAATTATTGCTGTCGGAACTTGCCCAGACTGCTCAGGAGACGAAAGCGACACTGGCTCAGGCAACAGAATCATTGAAGCAGGCCAAGGAAAAAACTCTGGCTGGCAAGGATGAAAAGATTCATGCCGACGATAAAGCCCGGGAAGCTCAGAAGGTGGATTCAGAAAAGCGTCGTCAGCAGTTCCATGAGCAACAAAAGAAGGCTGCTGCGGACGTTGCCAAGCGAGCAGATGATGTCCAGAAACGAGCGGAGCAGGGAGTTCAGGCTGCCGAGAAGAATTTGGCGGCGGTCGACGCCAGAGTTCAGCAGGCTCAGACCAAACTCAACGAGAAACCCGATAACGCCGGCCTAAAGAACGCCCTTGCGCAGGAACAAGTTCGTCAGGCAGCAGAACAGAAAAAAGTGGCTGCGGCCAAAGCTGTTCTGCAGGAAGCTCAGGAGAAAAATCAGCAAGCTAATCAGCGATCTGAAGAAGTGAAGAACAAACCGTTGCCGGCCCTGGATGCTCAGAACCCGGCGACTCAATTGGCGGATCAGTATGCCGATGAGGCGATGAAATCTGCAGAGCAGCTAAACAAGAAAGCTGAGCAGGCTGTTGCAGCTGCGAACTTCGGCAATGAACTCGCACCTCCGAAGAGTTCGCTCGCGCAGGCCGAAACACAGCAGGGCGAGATCACAGAGGATGTGGCGAGTGCTTCAGAAGATGTCTCTCGAGCAGCCCGACATGAACGTCGCTTGAATAACCCGACGGTCGCTGAGCCGCTGCAGAAAGTGGCTGACAGTATTCAGCAGGTGGCTCGCAACGAATCGACCAATGCCGCACAGCAATTGAAGTCGGCAACTGCCGAGGCAGAACAAGCTGAAGCCAATACGCTCGCGAATCCTCAGAATAGTCAGCCGCAGCCCAACGGGCAGGCACTGAAAGCTCAGCAGGATGTTGCCAAAGCAGAGTCTGCGATTAATCAGCAGTCAGACAATCTTTCGGCTGTGGTCGATCCCTTGCTGGCTGCTGCGGCCGCGGCAGAAGCTGCTGCACAGGAATCCGGGGAGCCAGCGCAGGCTGCTGCGGCGGGGAACCCGGCTGATGGGACGAATGCGGCTGCGACTGCAGCGGCTGAAGCGACCGATGGGAGTAAGGGGAATAATGAGAGTAATGGGAATCAGTTGGCTGCGGCTGCGGAGTTGACACCAGAAGAGATGGCTCGTGGGGAGCAGTTGGCACGGACGCTGGATGAGCTGGACAGATTGCAGGCGGAAGCGGCTGTGGCAGCTCAGACGAATGCTGATGCTGCTCAGGCCGCGTTGGCTGCTCAGCGGAATGCCTCGCAATTGGACACATTGGCCCAGGCCGCGCGAGCACAACAGGCGGCTCAGGCGGCTGCGAGACTTCGCAATCAGCAGGAGACCATGGCGGCTCTGGGATTGGGGGGAACTCAGTCTTCCGATTCGGCATCGACGGAGCCGCGAGTTGCAGATTTTGAAGTGACGCCTGTGAATCGCAATGATGGCAAGAACTGGGGCAAACTTCGCAGCCAGTCGGCAGAGGATCTGACAAAAGGCAAATCGGAAGTTGTTTCCGAGGAGTATCGCAAGAGCGTTGAGACCTACTTCAGGGTCCTGGCGGAACGTGCGAAGAAGAAGTAACTGTGGGAAGGTTATTTCTTTGGGTCTTATGTGCTGGTTTCTGACTGGTAATCGAATGCGAGCAAAAATGCGGTTCTCTTTCCTCCTGTTGATGATGGTCGGTTTACTGTTGCAGAGCAAATCCGTCTCCGCGCAGGAAGCGGTGAAGCCAGTTGCCGATTCTCCGCAAGCCCCATCGGTCTTTCAGAAAGACGAAACCGATCTCGCGCTGGACCGAGCGATTGCTTATCTCATCAGCAAACAGCGTGAAGATGGTGCGATTCTGGATAAGGGAATCGATACGACGATGACGTCGCTGTCGATCATGGCCATGGCCAGCGTTGGGATCCAGCCTTCGGATGTTTCACCGGAAGGTCAGGCGATGCAAAAGGCTCTGGCGTTTGTGCTGAAGGAAGATCGAGTCGACCCGAAGGGATATTTTGGAGCCAAAGATGGTTCTCGGATGTACGGACACGGCATCATTACTTTGATGTTGACCGAAATGCTGGGGATGGGGACAACGATCGAACAGGATCAATTGATTCATGATCGATGTCAGAAAGCAATTGATGTAATTCTGGCGTCTCAGAAGCAGAAGAAGCCAACTCACTATCGCGGTGGCTGGCGCTATGAGCCGCAATCAGCGGACTCGGATCTCTCCGCAACCGTCTGGCAGTTGATGGCTCTTCGATCCGCGAAGAATGATGGACTGCAGGTTCCGGCCGGGGCGATTGAAGACGCGGTCGAATACTTGAAGCGATCATACGCCTCGCCGCTTGACGAAAATGGCTTGCCTGACAAGAAGGCCAGTGGGTTCACTTATGAGCCCAATCAGAACAATCCCACGTTCACAATGACGGCTGCGGGATTATTGGCGATGCAGGTTTGTGGCGAATATGAATCGCCACTGGTCGCCGGAGCGGCTGATTGGCTGTTGGAACATCCACCGAAATGGGAGGAACGATTCTGCTTTTATGGAACGTACTACTACGCTCAGGGGATGTATCAACGCGGCGGGAATCACTCGGAGACTGCTCAGAAACTTGTGCAGGAAATGCTGCTGCCGAAACAGGCGGGTGATGGTTCGTGGACCGCAGCCAACGGCGAAGAGAAAAACCACGGAGCTGTCTATTCCACGTCGATGGCCGTTTTGAGCCTGTCCGTGAAATACCATTATCTGCCGATTTATCAGAAGTAAAGGGTGCTGTTTTGCTGCTGATACTGGCGCGCGAAACCGTAAGGTGACGCGTTTCAGGGTGGTTGGGAATTTAAGGAAACTGGAATCCGGCAGACTTTTTGCTGTCCCATTGGCCCGTTAAACTTGGCCACAATACCCCATTGTTTCAGATTTGGGGCGAAAGGAATTGTCGACCGAGTGTCGTCGGCGTTGGGTTTGAACAATGGATCAGAGGGAGGCTTTCACAATGTTGCGTCATTTCATGAGCTGTTTCATCGCAGTGGCCG
>CAIJTV010000647.1:0-5818 GCA_903823635.1 uncultured Planctomycetaceae bacterium | reverse complement strand
TCTGGTCGACGGAATCTGCCGCGTAAACGGCTGCACGGGATCATTCATTTCCGGCAATGGACTGATTATTACGAATCATCATTGTGCTTTTGATGCGATCCAGAAAGCCAGCACGGCTGAAAACGATCTGCTCACCAATGGATTCATCGCAGCAAATCGTGAACAGGAAATTTCAGCACCGGATTATCAGGTTCGCATCACTGAAAACTATCGCGATGTTTCCGCAGAAGTCTTGTCGGCCGCACAGGACAACATGTCATTCCTGGAACGCACCAAGGCTATCGACAAGCGTCGCAAAGAATTGGAACTTGCGGCGGAGAAAGAACATCCCGGCTTGCGAGCAGAAGTGGCTGAAATGTTCGCCGGCAAGACTTATGTTTTGTTCCAGTACACGTTTCTGAAAGACGTGCGGCTGGTGTTTGCCCCGCCGA
Organism: uncultured Planctomycetaceae bacterium; assembly: GCA_903823635.1. Taxonomy (GTDB): domain Bacteria; phylum Planctomycetota; class Planctomycetia; order Planctomycetales; family Planctomycetaceae; genus SXXK01. The sequence goes on along the minus strand of CAIJTV010000647.1, from coordinate 5,387 downwards.
TTGCCGTTGGCAATTTTGGCGGCGAGGTGGATAACTGGGAGTGGCCGCGGCACACCGGTGACTTTTCCTTTATGCGAGCTTACACCGCTCCGGACGGCTCTTCGGCGACGTATTCCAAAGACAATGTGCCGTACAAACCGAAGCGATTCATTCAGGTGGCTCCGGAAGGTGTGGATGAGAACGACGCAGTATTTTTGCTCGGATATCCCGGCCGGACAGCTCGCCACAAGACCGCTGGTTTTCTGGACTACGAACAGAACATCCGACTGCCAATGACTGTTGAACTTTATCAGTGGCAGATTCAGGAAATGGAGAAAGCCGGAGCCACGGATCGCTCCGTGGCTATCAAACACGCGTCTCGCAGCAAGTCGCTGGCCAACGTGGAAAAACGATCGCGGGGTCAACTGCAGGGGCTTCGACGAGCAAAGATCGTGGCGACTCGAATGCAGCAGGAGGCTGAACTTCAGGCTTACATCAACAGCGATCCACTACGAAAAGCTCGTTTCGGCACGGTCTTGAAAGACATTGAATCCGTCTATCAGGAAATGTCGGCGGCCGGCGCTCTGGAGATTCATCTGCTGCAACTTCGACAGGCGTGTCGAGCCGCCTCGTTTGGGTATTTCATGTTCGACGCCTCCGTCGAACGCGCGAAGCCGGATCTGGATCGCGAGCCACCTTACATGGATCGCAACTTTGCGCAGTCCAGTCAGGAAATTAAGGTGGCGATGTCTGACTGGCATCGCGAGACGGATGAGATCATGCTCGCCGGAATGCTGGGGCGATTAAGCAAGATCCCGGCATCGCATGAGATCGAGCCGTTAAAGGTTCTGTTCTCTGAAGCGAAGTCGCTGGAGTCTGCCGCGAAGGACATGCTTCAGAAAACTCAACTGGGTGATCCGGCGTTCGTGGAAGCTTGCCTGAAGAAGTCTCCGGATGAGCTGCGGAAGACAGAAGACCCTCTGTTAAGCCTGATCGTAAATTTGCATCCCTACTATTTGAAACTGCGCGACACCGAGAAGGCTCGGGATGGGCGTCTCGGACAACTTTATGGTTCGCTGGTCGAAGTGAAACAGCAGTTTCTCGCGACCAGCTTTATCCCGGACGCAAATGCCACGTTGAGGTTTACCTGTGGTCAAGTTCGCGCCTACTCGCCGGCCGACGCAGTGGTCAGAACTCCGATTTCAACATTGAAAGGCGTGATCGAGAAAACAACCGGAGTCGAACCGTTCATTACTCCGGAAGCCGTGATGAAGAAATACGAAGCCGGCGAGTTCGGACGCTTCCTGCATCCTCGCCTGGGACAGGTTCCGGTCGCCATTCTTTACGACACGGATACAACTGGAGGCAACTCCGGTAGTCCGGTGCTGAACAAAAACGGTCATCTCGTCGGAGTGAATTTTGATCGCTGTTTTGAAGCGACAATTAACGACTTTGCGTGGAACAAGGACTACAGCCGTTCGATCGGAGTTGACATCCGTTACGTGCTCTGGATTACAGGGACAGTTTACGGAGCCGACCATCTTTTGAGCGAAATGGGACTGTAGTTGGCCAACCGGAAATCAAATTCCGCAACTCAGTCGCCAGAAAAACTGCTGGAATTCCCTGCAAAATGCGGGGGTTCGCGGTCCGTTAACGAAGAATTTACAATGAATTTGAAAAGGACGTCTTCGTTCTGTGGGCGTTAGTCGGTAGGATTCGCACGCTTTTCGACCGTCCTTTTCGCGGAATCTGGTGGCGTCGATGCTCGACGACCTCTGCGGTCACCACTGCTGCTGACGGTTGTTTTCCCAGGGTAAGTTTCATGTCTGTTGTTGAGTTTCCGTCAGTTGTCGACAGCGCTGGCGTTTTGCGCCGTACTGATGTTCGCAACATTGCCATTATCGCCCACGTTGACCACGGCAAAACATCGCTCGTGGACTGCCTGATCAAGCAAAGCGGAATGTTCCGCGAGAATCAGCGGATGGGAACCTGTATTCTGGACTCCAACGATCTCGAGCGCGAACGCGGGATTACGATTCTGGCGAAGAACATCGCCATGATGTGGAATGGTGTCCGAATCAACATTATTGATACTCCGGGACACGCAGACTTCGGTGGCGAAGTTGAACGCGTTCTGAAGATGGCCGACGGAGCACTGCTCGTTGTCGATGCCTTCGAAGGACCTCGCCCCCAAACTCGCTTCGTACTTCAGAAAGCTCTGGAGTGCGGTCTATCTTTGATGGTTGTCATCAACAAGATTGACCGTCAGGACTGTCGTCCGGATGAAGTCCTGTCCCAAACGTTTGACCTGCTGGTTGAACTGGGAGCTGACGACAAGACTCTTGACTTCCCGTACATCTACACCAGTGCTCGTGAAGGTTATGCAACGCATGACCCCGCAAACAAGGGTGGCGACGTTCGTCCGCTTCTGGACCTGGTTCTGGAGAAGATTCCGGGGCCTGTTGTTCGCCCGGACGATCCTTTGCAGTTGATGGTCACCTCGCTTGAATGGTCGCGTTATGTCGGGCGTATTGCGACCGGTCGAATCGCCGCGGGTCGAATCAAGTCCGGTCAGCAGATCGCAATGATGCGAGCTGATGGCTCCAAGACCATGGCTAAGGTCGACAAGGTCCAATTGTTCGACAACCTGGGACGAGCTGATTCTGATGAAGCACAGGCTGGTGACATTGTCGCTGTAACGGGCCTGCCGGATCCGGAAATTGGCGACACCATCGCTGACATTTTGAACCCGGTCGCTCTTGAACGCATTGCCGTCGACGAGCCGACTCTGTCGATGAAGTTTACGATTAACAGCTCACCACTGGTTGGTCAGCATGGCAAGTTCGTCACCAGCCGAAATCTGCGTGACCGGCTCTACCGTGAACTTCAGTCCAATGTGGCCTTGCGAGTTGAAGAGACAGAAGACAAGGAATCCTTCAAGGTTTCCGGTCGAGGTGTTCTGCATCTGGCCGTACTGATCGAAACCATGCGTCGTGAAGGTTATGAACTGTCTGTCGGCAAGCCGGAAGTGATCATTCGCGAAATCGAAGGCAAGAAGTGCGAACCTTACGAACTTCTGGAAGTGGATGTCCCGAGTGCGGACCTTGGTCCTGTGATGGAATTGGTCGGTGGTCGCCGAGGCCAGGCCAAAGTAATGAACACGACTTCAACCGGAATGACTCACGTCGAATTCAGCATTCCTGCTCGCGGCCTGATCGGCATGCGAACAAAGATGCTGAATGCAACTCGTGGTGAAGCGATTATGCATCACCGCTTCGAAGAGTATCGCCCGATCGAAGGCGAGATTCCTCATCGCCAGAACGGTGTCTTGATTTCACAGGACAACGGCAAAGCGATTGCCTACGCCTTGTGGAAGCTGCAGGAACGAGCAGACTTGTTTGTGCGTCCGGGCGAAGATGTCTATGACGGAATGATTATCGGCGAAAATGTTCGTGACAACGACATGGTCGTCAATCCGATCCGCGAAAAGAAACTAACCAACATTCGCTCAGCCGGTGCAGAAGACGCCATGCTGCTGCGTCCACCTCGCGAACTGACTCTGGAGCTGGCTCTGGAGTACATCGAGTGGGACGAGTACGTTGAAGTCACTCCGCAGGTGATTCGCCTGCGAAAGGTGATGCTCAGCGAAAGCGAACGCAAGCGACAGCATCGCAGCGGCAAGTAAGCCGCGTGTGTAAAGATTTTCAGCGAAGCCCGGCTTTCCAAAGAAGCCGGGCTTTTTTATTCAAATCCCAACTTCGCCCCAAACATTAGTAACCCGGCCGGTGTTCGCAGGAAACCGCAACCTGCTGCGCTCGCATGTGAAGCTGTCTTGTGGGATCATCCAGCGACACCAACAGACGTACAAATCCCGGATCGTCTGCAATCAATTTTCCTTACATCCAATTCGTCGGCCACATTGATGACTTCCTCAGGGCTTAGTCTCCTTCAATTTGATAACCAATTCACTGGCTGTCTTCCCGGCGATCCAGAAGAAAAAAACTTTCGCCGCCAGGTTCGCGGTGCTTGTTATTCGCGAGTGCTCCCGACGAAGGTGGCACAGCCGCAGTTGATTGGTTACTCACGCGAAGTGGCTGAGTCACTGGACCTGCCTCCCGAGCCGATCGACGCGCAGGAATTCGCGGAGGTATTCTCAGGCAACGTGCAACTGGATGGTATGGATCCGTTTGCGATGTGCTACGGCGGTCATCAGTTTGGTAACTGGGCCGGGCAATTGGGTGATGGACGAGCGATCAATTTGGGAGAAGTCATCAACTCCAATGGCCAGCGTTGGATGCTGCAGTTGAAAGGAGCCGGACCGACTCCTTATTCGCGAACGGCCGATGGACTGGCGGTGCTCAGATCATCCGTCCGTGAATTCCTGTGCAGCGAAGCCATGTTCCATCTGGGAGTCCCCACAACTCGTGCATTGAGTCTGGTACTCACTGGCGAACAGGTTGTCCGCGACATGTTTTATGACGGGAATCCTCAACGCGAACCGGGAGCGATTGTTTGTCGAGTCGCCCCGTCGTTTACTCGGTTTGGCAACTTTGAAATCCTGGCGTCTCGACGAGATAACGACAACCTGCAAAAGTTGATTGATCACACGATTCGCGTCGACTTTCCTCATCTGGGGGCACCGTCGCCAGAAGTTTACGAGAAATGGTTTGCGGAGATTTGCCGAACCACGGCCGACATGATTGTGGGCTGGATGCGAGTCGGGTTCGTGCATGGAGTCATGAACACGGACAACATGTCGATTCTTGGCCTGACGATTGATTACGGTCCGTACGGCTGGCTGGAAGACTACGATCCGAACTGGACTCCGAATACGACCGATGCGGCAGGGCGTCGTTATCGCTATGGCCAGCAGCCACAGATTGCGATGTGGAATCTGGTTCAGTTGGCGAATGCACTGGCTCCGATTTTTGATTCGGTCGTTCCTTTGCAACGCGGGATCGATTTGTATTCGACGCATTTTAATGAAGCCTGTCAGAACATGCTGGCCGCCAAGCTGGGGCTGGTTTATGACGCATCGCTCGATGACAAAGCTCTGTCCGATGATCTGCTGGAACTGATGCAGGAGATCGAAACGGACATGACGATTTTCTATCGCCGCCTGGCGACTCTGAAGTTCGATGGTGGTGTCAACGCGTCAGAACAGAACGTTGAGAATGCTTTCGTCACGGCACTGGCCGACGCATGGTACAAGCCGGAACAGGTGACGGGGGAGTATCGAGTGAAGTTGATGCAATGGATTCATCGCTACCGCGCGCGCGTTGACCAGGTAGGAATCTCAGATGAAAATCGTTGTCAGCAGATGAACGCCGTCAATCCGAAGTATGTGCTCCGTAACTATCTCGCGCAGGTGGCGATCGACAAAGCCACAGCCGGAGATTACTCGGGGA
>CAIJTV010000646.1:0-5163 GCA_903823635.1 uncultured Planctomycetaceae bacterium | reverse complement strand
TGCCGATGTCATTAGCAGAACGATCATTGGCGTCGAGCTGGAGGTTGCCGTGAAGAACGGTACCAGCATCGTGACAGATGAACCCAGCGAGATCAGCGATAGTCTTGCGATGTTGCGATCGCGAAGAATGATTCCCAACAGGTAGAACGCGACGATGTTGACCGCAGAAACCAGAAACATGGCCTGAGCATTCGTAATCGCGGCAACCTGCAGAGCGACTGCCAGGCAACATGAAAACGTCTTGAGTGGCTCAACCAGATGCGATGCAACTCGAGTCCGGAAGACACGGTAGAGTGTTGCGGTTCCAAGAATAAACGGCAGATAGGTCAATCCATAAAACGCAAACGGAAGCTTTGGCGTCTGAAGTCCGGCGGCCGCTGCGTCTCTCATCGCCATCGCGGTTTCACTGAAAAGTGTCGGCGAAAACTGGTACGTCATCAGGCCGGCGATTAAGGCAGCCCAGACAAATCCGCGATGATTGGTTTCGCGAGCTGTCACAAACAACATTGCTGTCGCCAAAGCACATGTTGGCACCAGCGCGAAGGTCTTTGGGAATCCTGCAAATGCAAGCCCGAGTCCAGCGACCATCCAGATCAAACCGATCAGCACAGGCAATACAATAGACCACGGCAGTGGACGAACGAGGTCACCTGTTCGCTGTCGGAAGACATCCGCGACCGTGCGAGCGTTCATCAGAATTGTGGCGGAGACAAGAACACAGCCGAAACCAATCCATTCGAGTGACACACCGACGGCGGTTCGAGTCACCATGAGCATCAGAAACATGATCCCCAGCAGCAGCGAGGGGAAGAACGCAAAAATGCGAGGCCAGCGATTTTCTTCAGCCAGCCAGAAAATATGGCGATTCACTTTTATCATTCCGGCACTCATCACAAACCAAAGCACCAGCGAAACGCTGAATGACAGCAGAGGATGAGTCAACTTTGGCAGCGCACCGGCGATTGATAGCAACGCATACGCTGCGACAAATGTGGTCTGGCGTCCTCGCAGTTGATGGTCAAAGATTCGAGTGGCCGCGAACAGAAGAAACGCAGTCGCCGGAACTCCCCACGCGATCGTTTTCGCAACGTTCATTAGACTGCCGGCCAAGCCTGAAGACCCGACCCAGGTTAGAGCCAGAAAGCAGACAGGAAGCAGAAACAGCGTTAACACATGCAGAACACGACTGGTGGCTTTCAAACCCAGTCGAGCACGTCCGACTTCCGCAGCCGCGAAGATCACGCCCGTGTAACACAGCACTGTCAGATACTTGAGTTCAGCGGGCCAACTGGAGAATTCCCGGCTGACCAGCATCAGGGAAGAACCAAAAACGATGGCCGCTCCTATCACCAGCATCCAGCGAATGTTCTGCTCGCGGAGAAAACTGTTGATGAAGCGTTCTAACGCTGAAGAGGACTCTCGAGGGCTCTCCTGGCTGGCGATCGGTGTTGTCGCCAATTCATCCGGCATCGCCTTATCAAACGCACCCGATACGGACATGACTTCTCTCCTCTGTGAACACACAATTGGGTTTCACAAAGGCCTAAATCAAATGCCGTGCCGTTCAGTCACACGAATTGCTGAACGGCGAAACTACGCAAAAAGAGGTGGTTTTTTCAGTGTTTCAGGCTTTCTCGGAGTGACCATTACCAACGCTGCAGTGCTGGGAATGCAGTGTTCCTGCAGTCGCACCACTGCAGGATTTGCCCAGTACGTTGGACATTCTTGTCCAACTGAACTTCCAGGGGCATGATTCCTCAAATGGCCGTCTTTCTACAGATCTACTCGCCGTCCTTAATCACGATCGGTTTCCGCAGTCGAGAGGCAACAGCTTCAAAGGAAAAGCTGGCTTTGAACCGCTTATCCATCGCATCGCCAGCTTCGCGGAGCGCATCCAGTTCGCGGCGTTCTGGAAGCATTGAACCGACCGCGACTACTCCTTCAGAATTCGGCAGACTGAAAACATAAGTCTGCGGAAACGCTTTGGTGATCGTCTTAAGATCTTCATCGAGTCCCGCGTGAGGATTGATATTGAAAACAACGCAACCACCTTCCGTCAGCCGACTCTGCAGTTGCTGGTAGAACTGAATCGTTCGCAGTTGCAACGGGACACCAGTCTCATCGGTTTCCGCAGACGGCTTCAGAAATGCGTCCATGTAAATCGTGTCATACTTTGTTTGAGTCTTCTTAAAGTATTCAAACCCGTCAGCCACAATCAGCTTCACATTCTTCTGGGGCTTCAGGTTGAAAAAACGTTCAGCCAGTTGCACAACCACAGGGTCGATTTCGACAGCATCCACAGCCACAGTTGGATCATGCTTTTGCAGAAAATGCACCATCGATCCACCACCGAGCCCCACGATCAGCACTTTGCTCTGTTTCGGTTGCAGCAGGTAGTTGGCAAACATGTGCTGCAGATAGGTGAATTTCAAAACATGAGGAGACTTCAGGTTCATCTGACTCTCCCATGCTTCTTCGCCGTTGTCACGTACAAAGATCATAGTGCGCACATAGCCGTTCCGGCGGATGCGAATATGTGAGAACGCCGACTGCACTTCGTGTTCAACAAACCCTGCATCACGGTCATAAGCTTGAACCGGAGCCACGAAAGCGCAGAGAAGAGCAAATGCAGTCAGCAGAGTCATCATCATATTACGTCGTGTCGTCATCTCGCATCCAATCTCTTCGCGCAAACCTGGCATTTGCGACCGCGTTGATTTACCTGTCGAGGGCTTGGAGCAGATGGCCGTTCTCCGGAGAGCATTCCCCTGTGGAGTCCATTTTCGGTCTGGCTCCCGCTTGCCTGTTCAAGGCACTGCCAATACTTGCCGAATGAACTCGATTGTCCTTGGTCCGTTCGGTCCCTCGGCCCGAAGTCTAATTTGATGGTCGAGGCGTGGGAAGTCCTCGTTTTAGCGTTGAAAACGCTGCTCGTACACTTTTGAAGCGACGAGTCTTCCTGCGGAACTTCAGAGACAGAAGTATTCCCTGCAAGAATCGATTCGCGATATTCGCAGGATCCACTGCCAGATAAAAACTGGCTCATCGGCTGACGACTAATGTCCGGGACGAGGTTTCCGTGTCTGAAAACGGTTATTCAGCAAATCCCAGTCGATCGTCAGACGCCCGCCGGTCGCTGCGTGTTGTCGTGACCAGTTCTGAAGCAGTTCCATACAGGCTCGGTCGATGTAGTCCATTTCGCTGACGTCTACATGTAAATCCGCTCCGGCGGGGACCTTTTCGAGTCTTGAAGCCAGCTTAGGCAACCGCAGAAACGTGGCAGCACCGACAAGCTTGATGACTGTCTTCGGGCCGTCAGTTGCCAGCGAAACATCATCCACCTCAACATCAAGCTGTGAGAAACGTGCCAGCAATTTGACAGCGGATAAAACAATCCCGGTGATGACTCCGGTCAGCAGATCGTCGACGACAATCACAATCATAGTGATCAGGAAAATCGCCGCTTCAATTCGATTCTCTTTCCACAGATGAATAAACCCTTTGAAGTCGATCAGCCGAAAACCGGTAAACACCAGAATCCCGGCGAGAGCTGCTGTGGGAATCAGCCGCAGAACCGGAGCCAGCACCACCGAAAACAGCAGCAGCCATAAGCCGTGCAGAACAGCGGACATTCGAGTTTTTCCACCAGCCTGAACATTCGCCGCACTACGTACGATCACGCCGGTCATCGGGAGAACTCCGAGACATCCGCAGACGATATTACCAACACCCTGTGCAGACAGTTCCCGATCGTAGCGAGTTCGCGGTCCTCGGTGCATCTGATCCACAGCCGTCGCACACAGCAGCGTTTCAGCACTGGCGACAATGGCCAGCACCGCTCCGGCGATGAGAAGACTTTTGAGCGGAGATTCGGAGAACGTGTCGGCCGTGGGCATTGTGAGCCCGCTCAACAGATTTCCGGGAACATCCACATAAAGAATTGGTGCCTGCAGCAACTGACTTGCGGTCGTTGCCACGACGATGGCTAGCAGAGGTGCGGGAATCAGCTTGAGCTTCCCTCTGGCCAGGAACTGCCAGACAAAGATTACCAGCACCGCGAGCAATCCGATCTTGCCGGCCCAGTCATGGCTCTTGAGGCCCGCTGTCAATGCTTCCAAAGCCTGAGCCGCCTCTTTCTGACTATGTGAGACCGCCTCCGCGGCATCGCCTTCCAGACCTGTGGATGCGGTCTCCAGTTTTTTCCGTGCGGCAGTGAGCTGAGCGGTTAATGTCTCAGCAGCCGCTCCACCCGCTTTCACAATCGCAGACGCTTCGGCCCGCGCGGTGATGGCGTCCAGCTCAGCACCAATGGCCTTTTGCTCATCCTGAAAAGGTCTCAGTGCGGTTGTGACAAGCGTTGGATTCACGGCAGGAGCTTCAACAATGTCTTCCTGCACATCTGAAATCTTAAGCCGGTTCAAGCTGCGATCAACATTTCCTCGTAATGTGCGTTGTCGAGTTCCCAGGGCATTGGACATTCGCAGGAGTTCAATCCTGTCATGTCGGATTTTAGGGCTATCCCATGTTGGCATCGCCAGTCCAGTCGCAAGACTTTGGGGGATGGCTGCAATGTTCTTCATCGCCGTCTCGCGAGGCCGTTCGTCAACAAGGACATGCAACTGGCCACACAGAATCAGCACTCCGATTCCTGAGAGCATCCCGTGAATAACAGCAGGCGACACGGCTCGAAACCATTGGCCCAGTCGGCAGATTCCTGCCACTAATTGGAAGATCCCGGCAAACAACACAGCCAGACCAAATGCCTGCATGCCATTCTGGCGAATGATCTCGCCACAGATGACTGTGAGTCCAGCGGCCGGGCCACTGACCTGCAATGGTGATCCGGCAAATGTACCGACCAGCAGACCACCCACGATGCCGGTCACAAGCCCTGCGGCAACCGGAGCACCGCTGGCCAGAGCAATCCCCATGCAGAGGGGAAGCGCCACGAGAAACACCACCAGGGAAGCCAGCAGATCCTGTTGCCAAACAGCCTGCGAGCTTTCGGGTGTGACTTTTTGATCTGTCGAAGAATGACTCATATAAAGACCTTGTCTGACACAGTTTGCTATAAGAAGTACAACCAGATGATTCTGAAATTCAATTGATTCTTCCCGAGTTCCGGGCAATTAATTCAGATCAGCTGGCGGTTCTCGTCCTGAG